>NZ_JBSGXB010000001.1:0-4441 GCF_053609185.1 Streptomyces sp. NPDC054956
GTCATCGGTTCCTCGATCCGGTAGGCAGCGGCCGGGCGCGGTCCTTTTAAGAGGTCAGGTGGCGCACAGGGTGCAACGTCCGTCCCCGGCGGCCGACGGGCCCGGCGCGGCGTGGACGCCTTCCTCGAAGACGCGGACGCCTCGGGTCCGGCCAAGGCCGCGGAGCCGGCCGTGGACGGCGGGAGCGCGCTCGCGCTGCCCTCCGGCCGGCGCCGGGGCGGCGAGGCCGGTCCGGGCGACGGCGGTCCCGCGGAGCTCGCGCAGTCCCCGGTGAACCCGGCGGGCCTGGGCGCGGGCGCCTCCGGAACCGGACGGCGCCGCGGCCAGAACGGCGACGGAAGCAACGGCAGCAACAACAGCGGCAATGGCAACAACGACGGCGATGGTGGTCCCGGGCGGCCCGTGCCTCCGCAGGGCACCGCCGTGCCCGCGCTCCCGCCCATGCCGGTGCCTCCGGTTCCGGTGCCCCCGGTGCCGCTGACCGAGCACCCCGCCGGGCGGCGGCGTGCCCTGGGCGCGGCGGCTCCGGCGCAGCCCGCCGGACCGGTGCCGGCGGCAGGGCTCCCGGCCCCCGCCGCGCAGCGGCCCATCGCCCCCGAGGGCGGATTCGCGCTGCCCGCCGGCCCGAGTGCGGCCCCGGCGGCGCAGCCCCCGCAGGCCCCCGCCATGGCCGGCTCCGCCCCCGCTCCCGGCGAGGCCGACGGCGAAGCCCCGGGCGGGCGTCGTGGGCGCCGGGTCCTGGGCTCGCCCCCCGCCGAGGCCGAAGCCCCCGCCGCGCAGCCGGAGACGGGCGCGCAGGGCCTCGTAGACCCCGAGACGCATCCCACCGGGCGGCGCCGCGCGCTGCCCGCCACCCCGGCCTGGCCGGTTCCCTCCGCGCGCACCGCTCCGGAGGACGACGCCTCCGGGCAGATCGCCGTGCCCGGGGCCCGGCAGCCGCAGGACACCCCGGCGGACTCCTCCGGGTCTCCGATCAGCGTCCGCGCGCTGGGCACCCTCGGCCAGGGCATCTCGACCGACACCAACGGCTCCGGCCGCCGCCGGCGCCTCGCCGAGCCCGCGCCGCAGGGCCGGGCCTTCGCCATAGGAGCCCCCGAGGCGGGCTCCGACGAGGGCCCCGAGCCGCTGGACGGACCCGGCGGCGCCGTCGAGGTCGTCAACCGGCCCGTGCCGCGTCCCGTGGACGACGAGCTGCCGCCCGAGCCGCTGGACAACCCGCGCAGGCTCCTGGTGTGGCCCGCTCCCGACGTGCAGACGCAGGCCGCGCTCAGCGACCGCGGCTACCGGCCGGTGATCGTGCACTCCCGCGAGGAGGTCGACGCGCAGATCGCCGCGTTCCCCGCCGCGCTGTTCGTGGACCCGCTGACCGGTCCGATCACCCGGACGGCCCTGCAGTCGCTGCGTCAGGCCGCGGTGGCCGCCGAGGTGCCCGTACTGGTCACGGCCGGGCTGGGGCACGCCACGCGCGAAGCCGCGTACGGTGCCGATCCGGCCGTCCTGCTCAAGGCGCTCGCGCCGCGCGACAGCGAGCAGCACCCCTCGCGGGTACTGCTCATCGAGGAGCACGACGAGATCGCGACCGCGCTGACCGCCGCCCTGGAGCGGCGCGGCATGCAGGTCGCGCGGGCCGACGCCGATACGGACGCCGTGGAGCTGGCGACGCGGATGCGGCCCAACCTGGTGGTGATGGACCTGATGCAGGTGCGCCGCCGCCGGGCCGGGATCGTGGACTGGCTGCGCGCCAACGGGCAGCTCAACCACACGCCGCTGGTGGTTTACACGGCCACCGGGATCGAGCCGGCCGATCTGCCGCGGCTGGCCTCGGGCGAGAGCGTGCTCTTCCTCGCCGAGCGTTCCACCACGGCCGATGTCCAAGGCCGCATCGTGGACCTGCTGGCCAAGATCGGCACCAACTAGTCATCCTGGGCCGCATGGCCGTCATCGACACGAGTGAACAGACCGTCCCGGCAGACAACGGGGAGGTCAACCTGCTGATCGCCCGACAGGTGGAGCCGGGCCACGAGGAGAACTTCGAGGCCTGGGCCCACGGCATCCTCGAGACGGCCTCGACCTTCCCCGACCACCTCGGCTACGGGCTGTTCCGCCCGGCCGTGGAGGGCGGGCCGTGGTTCCTGGTGCACCGCTTCCGCAACCAGGCGGCCTTCCAGCGCTGGCAGGACTCCGCGGAGCGGGCCGAGTGGTTCTCCAACTGCCTCGGCCACCACCACACCGAGATAGCCCGGCGCGAACTGCACGGCATGGAGACCTGGTTCGCGAAACCGGGTACGGCCCGGCCCGCGCCGCCGCGCTGGAAGATGGCGATCAGCTCGGGGCTGGCCATCTTCCCGATCTCGCTCGCGGGCAACGCGCTGCTCGGGCCGTACCTGGTGAACCTGCATTTCGTGCTGCGGACGGCGGCCTTCGCCGTCGTCTTCAGCACCCTGATGACCTACGTGGCCATGCCCGCGATCAGCAAGCTGCTGCGGCCGTGGCTCACGCGGGGTCAGTAGCCCCCGCGCGGTCCCGCGGGGCTCAGTCGAGCTCGGTTCAGTCGAGCTTGGTGACGTCGAGGACGCCGTCCGCGTACTGCTTGCGGATCACCTTCTTGTCGAACTTGCCGACGCTCGTCTTCGGCACCGCCTCGACGAAGGCCCAGCGCTCCGGCAGCTGCCACTTGGCGATCGACTGGCCGAGGAAGGCGCGCAGTCCCGCGTAGTCCACGGTGGCCCCCTCCTTCAGGACGACGGTGGCCAGCGGGCGCTCGTCCCACTTCTCGTCGGGGACGGCCACGACCGCGGCCTCGGCGACCTCGGGGTGGGCCATCAGCGCGTTCTCCAGCTCCACGCTGGAGATCCACTCCCCGCCGGACTTGATGACGTCCTTGGCCCGGTCGGTGAGGGTGAGGTAGCCGTCGGTGCTGATCACGCCGACATCGCCGGTCTTGAGCCAGCCGTCCTCGCTGAACTTGTCCTCGGGGCGGGTCGGTTCGCCGGTCGCGCCGCCGTAGTAGGAGCTCGCGATCCAGTTGCCGCGGACCTCCAGCTCACCCGCGGACTCGCCGTCCCAGGGCAGGACGTCGCCGCCGGGGCCCACCAGGCGGGCCTCGACGCCCGCCGGGAAGCGGCCCTGGGTGACGCGGTACGGCCACTCCTCCTCGGCGGTCAGGCCGGCCGGCGGGTGGGCCATGGTGCCCAGCGGGGAGGTCTCGGTCATTCCCCAGGCGTGACAGAGGCGTACGCCGAGCCTGTCGTAGGCCTCCATCAGGGCGGGCGGACAGGCCGCGCCGCCGATGGTGACCTGCTTCATCGAGGTCAGGTCGCGCGGGTTGGCGGTGACCTCGGCCAGCAGCCCCTGCCAGAGGGTGGGGACGGCCGCGGCGTGCGTGGGCTTCTCCTGCTCGATCATGTCGGCGAGCGGGGCGGGCTGCAGGAAGCGGTCCGGCATCAGCATGTTGATGCCGGTCATGAAGGTGGCGTGCGGCAGGCCCCAGGCGTTGACGTGGAACTGCGGGACGACGACGAGGCTGGTGTCCTTGCTGGTCAGGCCCATCGACTCGGTCATGTTGACCTGCATCGAGTGCAGGTAGATGGACCGGTGGGAGTAGCTGACGCCCTTGGGGTCCCCGGTGGTGCCGGAGGTGTAGCACATGGCCGCGGCCTGGCGCTCGTCCAGTTCGGGCCAGTCGTAGGTGTCCGGGCGGCCCGCCAGGAGCTCCTCGTACTCGTGC
This sequence comes from Streptomyces sp. NPDC054956, assembly GCF_053609185.1. Classification (NCBI taxonomy): domain Bacteria; kingdom Bacillati; phylum Actinomycetota; class Actinomycetes; order Kitasatosporales; family Streptomycetaceae; genus Streptomyces; species Streptomyces sp. NPDC054956. The sequence continues at coordinate 3,728 of NZ_JBSGXB010000001.1, forward strand.
ACGCGCACGCCGAGGCCCTCCAGCGCGGAGCGGTCGCCGACGCCCGCGACCACGACGTGCTCGATGGTCGGCAGGTGCGGCAGGAGCGGAACGAGCAGCGGCAGCAGGGTGCCGTTGACCAGGACGACCTTGTCGGCCGCGTGGTTGACGATGAAGACCAGCTGCTCGGGAGGAAGCCGCAGGTTCAGCGTGTGCAGGACGGCCCCCATGGAGGGGATCGCGAAGTACGCCTCGACGTGCTCGGCGTTGTTCCACATGAGGGTGGCGACGCGGTCGTCCTGCTGGACGCCGAGCTCATCGCGCAGGGCGTTGGCCAGGCGCGTGGCGCGGAGACCGATCTCGGCGAAGCTTCGGCGGTGCGGCTCGGCCTCCCCGGTCCAGGTCGTGACCTGGGACTTCCCGTGGATCGTCATCCCGTGCTGGAGGATTCGGGTGACGAGGAGTGGTACGTCCTGCATGGTGCTCAGCAAAGCGTCCTCCCGGTGAGCGCTGCGGCGGCTACGGATGCTGCCGATTCTGCGCACGTACCGGTCGGCATGTCACTACCCGGCGGTAGAAAGACCCGCATAAATGCGCTGCGCCGGTGCCCGTGGTCCGGCCGTGGTCGCGACCCTCGGTCCGGTACGTCAGCCCCTCGGCGCGGGCGGCGGAGGCCACCTGCTCCTCCATGCCGCGGGCCTCTTCGAGGGTGCGGCCGTACTTGCGGGCGAGCAT
>NZ_JBSGXB010000001.1:4451-101772 GCF_053609185.1 Streptomyces sp. NPDC054956
GTTTCCTGCAGTTTCTGCCCACGACCCGGCCGGCACGTCACCACCCGGCGGTACAAAGACCCGCATAACGGCGCGGCGCGGGGGCCGGGGGTCCGGCGGTGGTCGTTGTTTCACGTCAAACATCGACGGGTCGGGGGACGGGGCGGGGTCAGCGGACCGGGGTCAGTTCCGGGTCCTCGCGGAGCTTGACCAGCGCCCGCGAGACGGCGCTCTTGACCGTGCCGACGGAGACGCCGAGCAGCTCGGCCGTCTGGACCTCGCTCATGTCCTCGTAGTAGCGCAGGACGACCATCGCCCGCTGCCGGTCGGGCAGCCGGGTCACCGCGCGCCACATCGCGTCGCGCAGGGCCTGGGCCTCGGCGGGGTCGGCGGCCGCCGGTCCATCGGCCTCGGGTAGCTCGTCGCAGACGAACTCGTCCACCTTGCGCTTGCGCCACTGGCTGGTCCGGGTGTTGACCAGGGCCCGGCGGACGTAGCCGTCCAGGGCGCGGTGGTCCTCGATCCGGTCCCAGGCGACGTAGGTCTTGGCCAGCGCGGTCTGTAGGAGGTCCTCGGCGTCGCAGGGGTTGGCGGTGAGCGAGCGCGCGGTCCGCATCAGGACCGTGCCGCGGGTCCGGACGTACGCCGAGAACGACGGGTACGGCGTCGGATTCGAGGCGAGCGTGCACACAGGCGTGGTCATGCCTCCACGCTAGGAGCGGCGCGGGCGCGTGGGATCGGCCGCAAGTGCCGAAGAGGGGTCCGCCTCAGGTTGTAGGGGTGGGGCTCGCCCCACCTCCTGAAGGTGGAGGAGGCGGGGCGTCCACCAGGGCCTGGGTGGGGCCGCTCAGCCGTCGGCGCCGAGGATCAGCCCGGAGGTCGGTACCCCCGTGCCGGCCGTGACCAGGGCGTGCGCGGCGCCGGAGACCTGGTTGACGGAGGTGCCGCGCAGCTGGCGGACGGCCTCGGCGATGCCGTTCATGCCGTGCAGGTACGCCTCCCCCAGCTGGCCTCCGTGGGTGTTGAGCGGCAGCGCGTCGGCGGCGACGAAGTCGGCGGCCTCCCCCGGCTCGCAGAAGCCGAACTCCTCCAACTGCATCAGCACGAACGGGGTGAAGTGGTCGTAGAGGATGCCGACGTCGATGTCCGAGGGCCGCAGTCCGCTGGTCCGCCACAGCTGGCGGGCGACCACGTCCATCTCGGGGAGCCCGGTGAGGCCGTCGCGGTAGAAGGAGGTCATGCCCTCCTGGCGGCGGCCCGCGCCCTGTGCGGCGGCGGTGATCACGGCCGGCTTCTGCCGCAGGTCCCGGGCCCGTTCGGCGGTGGTGACGACGATGGCCTGGCCGCCGTCCGTCTCCTGGCAGCAGTCCAGCAGCCGCAGCGGCTCCACGATCCAGCGCGAGGCGGCGTGGTCGGCGAGGGTGATGGGCTTGCCGTAGAAGTAGGCGGCCGGATTGTTCGCGGCGTGCCGGCGGTCGGTGACGGCGACGTGGCCGAAGGCCTCGGGGGTCAGGTTGTAGGTGTGCAGGTAGCGCTGGGCGGTCATGGCCACCCAGGAGGCCGGGGTGAGCAGGCCCCAGGGCAGTGACCAGCCCAGCGCCGCGCCCTCCGCCGAGGGTTCGCGCTGCTGGACCCCGGAGCCGAAGCGGCGGCCGGAGCGCTCGTTGAAGGCGCGGTAGCAGACGACGACCTCCGCGACCCCCGTGGCCACGGCGAGGGCGGCCTGCTGGACGGTGGCGCAGGCGGCCCCGCCGCCGTAGTGGATGCGGGAGAAGAAGGAGAGGTCCCCGATGCCGGCCGCCTGGGCGACGGTGATCTCGGGGCTGGTGTCCATCGTGAAGGTGACCATGCCGTCGACGTCGGCGGGGGTCAGCCCGGCGTCGTCGAGGGCGGCGTGCACGGCTTCGACGGCCAGCTTGAGTTCGCTGCGGCCGGAGTCCTTGGAGAACTCGGTGGCGCCGATGCCGGCGATGGCGGCCCGGCCGCCGAGCTCGTCGCGGGTGCGGACGCTCATGCCGTGGCCTCCGGGGTGCCGAGGGTGACGGTGACCGTGCCGGTGACGTGGTGGCCGATGCCGTTGGCGCCGACGACGCGGATCTCGGCGGTGTCCCCGTCGAGGGCGGTGACGGTGCCGGTGAGGGTCATGGTGTCGCCGGGGTAGTTCGGGGCGCCGAGGCGGATGGCCACCTTGCGCAGCACCGTGGCCGGGCCCAGGTGGTCGGTGATGTACCGGCCGACCAGGCCGTTGGTGGTCAGGATGTTCATGAAGACGTCCGGGGAGCCCTTCTCCCGCGCGAGCACCGCGTCGTGGTGCACGTCCTGGTAGTCGCGGGAGGCGATCGCGCCCGCGACGATCAGGGTGCGGGTGACCGGTATCTCCAGCGGCGGCAGTGTGTCGCCGATGTTCATGCGTCGTCCCCCTCGGGTGCGTCGGGTGCGTCGGGTGCGTCTTCGGACAGGAGCGCGCCCAGTTCGGCCAGCAGCTCGCTGCCGCAGCCCAGGTACGCGTCGAGCTGGCGCCCCCACAGGAAGTGCCGGTGGACGGGGTGGTCCAGGTCGGCGCCCATCCCGCCGTGCAGGTGCTGGCCGGCGTGGACGACCCGCTTGCCCGCCTCCGAGGCCCACCAGGCCGCCGTCAGCGCGTGGTCGTCCACCGGGAGCCCCTCGTCGACGCGCCAGGCCGCCTCGTACGCGGTGACCCGTATCGCCTCGGTGTCCATGTACGCGTCGGCCGCGCGCAGCATGACCCCCTGGTTGGTGGAGAGCGGCCGGCCGAACTGCTCGCGGGTGCAGGTGTACTCGACGGCGCGGGCCAGCGAGCCCGCGCAGACGCCCGCCTGGAGACCGGCGAAGGCGGTGCGGGCGACGGCCAGCACGTCCGCGTAGGCACCCGCCTCGCCCACCCGTTCCGCCTCGGCTCCGGTCAGGGTCAGGCTCCCGGCGGACCAGGGCGCGGTGGTCTCCACCGGCGAGGTGCTCACGCCCGGCGCGTCCGTCCGTACGAGCCACAGGGCCCCGGCCGCGTCCGGGACCAGGACGTGCGTGGCCTCGCGCAGCCAGGGCACGGCGGGGGCGGTCCCGGTGAGGCGGCCGTCGGGCGAAGCGTTGATCCGGCCGCGGTCCGGGAAGGCTCCGGTGGCCACCGCTTCACCGGAGCCGAGGGCCGGCAGCAGCCGGGCGCGCTGCTCGGCGCTGCCGTGACGGGCCAGCGCGAGGATCCCGTACACGCAGGTGGCGGCGTACGGGACCTGCGCGGTGGTGCGGCCCTGTTCCTCCAGCAGGAGCACCAGGCCGAGCAGGCCGACGTCCTCGACGGCGGCGGTCAGGCCGGCGGTGGTGAGGGCCTTCCACAGTTCGGCGTCACTGCCGGTGCCGGCGGCGGCGAGGCGGTCGTGGGTGGCGAGGTCGCCGAAGATCTGGGCGGCGAGCCCGGCCGCGGCGGCCTGTTCCTCGGTGGGGTGGAAGTCCATCAGCCCTCACTCCCCCGGAAGACGGGCAGTTCCAGTTCCTCGTCCACGCGCAGGAACTCCAGTTGGACGGGCATTCCGATGCGGACCTTGTCGTACGGGACGCCGGTGATGTTGCTGACCATCCGGACGCCTTCGACGAGCTCCACGAGGGCGACGGCGTACGGGGGGTCGAAGGCCGGGAAGGGCGGGTGGTGCATGACGACGTAGCTGAACACCGTGCCGGCGCCGGAGGCCTCGACGGTGTCCCACTCGGGGCCGGCGCAGGCGTTGCAGCCGGGGAGCCAGGGGAAGCGGAGCGTCGCGCAGGCGGTGCAGCGCTGGATCAGCAGCTTGTGCTCGCGCACGCCGTCCCAGAAGCCCTGGTTGTCGCGGTTGATCACGGGGCGGGGGCGCTGGGCGGGCTTGGCCGGCTTGGCGCGCCCGGTGGGCCCGGCCGGCTCGGCGGGCTTCTTCGCCGCGGGGACGTACTTGAGGATCCGGAAGCGGTGGGTCCCGGCGAGTTCGCCGTTCGCGCGGACGTCCATGCGGGTGGTCACGAAGTGGCCGGTGCCCAGCTTGGTCGTCTTGCGCGGCGACACCGACTCGATGACGGCGTCGAAGGTGATCGCGTCGCCGGGGCGCAGCGGCCGCAGGTACTCCTGCTCGCAGTCGGTGGCGACGACGGAGGTGCAGCCCGCGCCGTCGAGCAGCCCGAGGAGCTCGTCGTAGCCGGAGGAGCGCTCGCCGTGGCCGGAGAGTCCGCCCATCGTCCAGGCCTGGAGCATGGTGGGCGGGGCTATGGCGTCCGGGCCGGTGTAGGCGGGGTTGGTGTCGCCCATCGCCTCGCACCAGTGCCGGATCATCGGCTCGTTGACCGCGTCCTTGCCCTGTCCCGCGGTGGCGGCGGGCTGCCCTTCGAACGCCTTGAGCAGCGCGTGGAACCGGGCTGCCTCTTCCGCTCCGTCGGCCGTGGCGGTCATCGCTTCCTCCCCTTCATGCCGAGCCGCATCATCGCGACGATCTCCCGCTGGACCTCGCTGACGCCGCCGCCGAAGGTGTTGATCTGGGCGGCCCTGTTCATCCGCTCCAGCTCGCCGCCGGCGAAGGCACCGGGCCCGGGGCCCCGTACGAGAGCCTCCTCCCCCACCACCTCCTGGCAGATCCGGTACACCTCGACGGTGGACTCGGTGCCCAGGAACTTCACGCCGCTGGCGTCGCCCGGGGCCAGGGTGCCGGCACCGACGTCCTGGACGAGGCGCCAGTTGAGGAGGCGTACGGCGGCGAGGCGGGCGTGCGCCTCGGCGAGCCTGGACTGCACCCAGGGGCGGTCTGCCGGGCGCTCGCCGGTGACCGGGTCGGGGGTCCGGGCGTGGCCGAGGGCGTCCTCGTAGAAGTCCTCGGCCTGCATGCCGATGGCGGCGAGGGCGACGCGCTCGTGGTTGAGCTGGTTGGTGATCAGGCCCCAGCCGCCGTGCTCGGGGCCGACGAGGTTGCCGGCGGGCACGCGGACGGAGTCGTAGTACGTGGCGGTCGTGGTCAGGCCGCCGACCGTCTCGATCGGGGTCCAGGCGAAACCGGGGTCGTCGGTGGGCACCAGGATGATGGAGATGCCCTTGTGCTTGGGCGCCTCGGGGTCGGTGCGGCAGGCGAGCCAGATCCAGTCGGCGTTCTGGGCGTTGGAGGTGAAGATCTTCTGCCCGTCGATCAGCCAGTCCCCGCCGCTCCCGCCGTCCCCGCCGTCCCGCACGGCCCTGGTCCGCAGGGAGGCGAGGTCGGTGCCGGCCTCGGGTTCCGAGTAGCCGATGGCGAAGACGAGTTCGCCCTTGAGGATCCGGGGCAGGAAGTAGTCCTTCTGCTCCTGGGTCCCGTACTTCATCAGGGTCGGGCCGACGGTGTTGAGCGTGACCATGGAGACGGGGGCACCGGCCCGGTAGGCCTCGTCGAAGAACACGAACTGCTCGTCCGGGCCGCGGCCCTGGCCTCCGTACTCGACGGGCCAGCCGAGGCCGAGGAGTCCGTCGGCGCCGATGCGGCGCAGTAGGGCGCGTTGCGCGGCGGGGTCCTCGGGCACCCCGTCCGGCAGCAGGTTTCCGAAGTACTCCCGTAGTTCGGCGCGGAGCCGCAACTGGCCTTCGGTCGGGGCGAGGTGCACGGCGCTGGCCTCCCGGCATCACATCATCGAGTGGACCTGACTGTCCGTCAGATTCCAGGTGGATGTCAAGGCCGGGGCACTGTGACGGGGACCGGGAAAAGCCCGAGGGCGCCTGCGCTACCGGACCCCAGCCGGTCCGGTCGCACAGGCGCCCTCAACAGTCGGTGCGGTTCAGGCCGCGGCTACCACCAGGGGTAGAAGTTCACCGCGACGGTGGAGTTGTGCTGTTCGATCGCGGTGAAGGCCGAGCCGTTGACCTGCGCGGTGTTGTTCTGGTTGGACGCGCCGGAACCGGTGGCCACCTGCTGCGAGGTGGAGGAGTTGCCGTGGTTGCTGCCGCCGACGCCGCTGCCGATGATGCTGGCGACGCTCGCATTCGATCCGTCGTTCGCGAAGGAGCCGTTGTCGGCCGAGGCCACGCCACCGAAGAGTGCGACGGCGAGGGGGAGAGCGGCGACGGCGGCGATGACGCGGGCGGTACGGATGCTTGCCATGTCTTTATCCTCCAGAAAACCGAAGTGGGGTTTTACTCCAAGGCAGTTGGCCGACCGCCTCGGTCATTTCCGTGTGGTGACGACGTCGCGATTCCAGAGTTGCCCACCGAATCCCCGGCGAACCACCCCGGAGTCCTCGATTCCCCCGCAAGCATGACCAACATCGGATAAACCTCATTCGCGCCCCCGACGCCCCAGGTCAGCGCCTCGCGAGCCCCCGAAACCGCCGCCGCGCAAGGGGCGAAGCGTTCCGCCAAAGCGCCCGGCGCCGGGTACACCCCGGACATGCCGAAAAGGGCCGCGCCGTCCGGGAACCCCAAGGTCTCCCGGGCCTGCGGCCCTGCCCTACCAAGCTTCACGCCCCCTGCACGCCCCCGGCGCCCGCCGGGGCCATTCCTCTGTGCCCCGCTCCGGGGCACCCGCGTGGCGCGATCCGCGGTCGCGGCCTTACTCCACCGACCGACCGGGCTCCAGCGCCTGCTGTCTCGTGCGTGCGTGCGTACTGTCTCGCCTCGTGCGTACTGTCTCGCCTCGTGCGTACTGCCTTGCCTCGTGCGCGCTGTCACTCGTGCGCGCCGTCTCTCTCGTGCGCGCCGTCTTCTCGTGCGCGCCGTCTTCTCGTGCGCGCCGTCCCTCTCGTGCGTGCTGCGTCGCTTCCGTACGTACTGCTACGCGGCGAGCGCCATATCCCGGCGAGCGGCTCCGATCCGGACGGCGGCGGCGATGGCGGCCGCACGGTCGCTCTCCGCGGCACCGGAGGCGAACCCGGAGGCGGACGCGAACCCGTTCCCGGCGGTGAGGGCTGCGGCGGTGGTCGAGCGGCGGACGGACGGGGTCTTGCCGTGGGCCTCGGCGCGGATGCGCTGCTTGATGGTGGGCGGGAGCGAACCTCCCCGCATCATCGCCCGCCAGGTCCGCCGGGCCATGAAGGCCGGCCGGGCCGCGGTGGCGGCGGCGGGGGTGCTGGAGGAGGAGGCGGGGGAGGCGGCGGCCGGGGCGGCCTTGCCACCGAAGCCGAGAGCGGCGAAGAGTGCCACGAGCGCTGCGAGGACGGTGGTCCAGATCGAGGTGATGGTGCTGCGGTGAGCCATGACGGTTCCCTCATTTCGCGATGTTCCGACGGGCGGATCTGAATACATTCGTCATGATGCGAGCGCAACCGCACCGGCTCCACGCCCCGCGCCGATCTTCCGACAAACACCACTCAGAGGGAGTAATCACCCGATTTGCACCCTGGAAACCGCTGGCGTATACCCACCCCCACCGCCCGGGGATCCGGGACGCGTCGTTCGGTTCATCCGCTGACACATGAGCCCCATCTGCCCATCCCTGGCCGGATGTTGACATTCAGCCAGCCCTGACACCATGCTCCGAGGGCTGCGCGACGGATCCACTTCTCATGGTCGGGGGACCAGGTTTCCATGCAGAACCAGAACGTACTGATATCCGGTGCCGGCATCGCGGGTACGGCCTTGGCCTACTGGCTGCGCCGGCACGGTTTCCGGCCGACGGTCGTCGAGCGCGCTTCCGCCGTCCGCGAGGGCGGGTACAAGATCGACATCCGCGGCGCCGCGCTCGACGTGGTGTCCCGCGCCGGAATCCTCGACGCGATCCGGGCCCAGCGCACGGACGTCCAGGGCGGCTCCATCGTCAACGCGGCGGGCAAGCGGGTGGCGACGCTGGACGGCGACACCTTCGGCGGCCGCGAGAGCCACGACGCCGAGATCCTGCGCGGCGACCTCAACCGGATCCTCCACGACATCACGGTCGACGGAGCCGACGGCGTCGAGTACCTCTTCGGCGACTCCATCGCCTCCGCCACCGAGACGGGGGAGGGCATCGAGGTGGTCTTCGACAGCGGCGAGCGCCGCTTCTTCGACCTGGTCGTCGGTGCCGACGGACTGCACTCCAACACCCGCGCACTGGTCTTCGGGCCCGAGGAGCGGTTCATCCGGGACCTCGGCTACTACGTGTCGATCTACAGCGTCCCCAACCACCTCGACCTCGACCGCTGGGAGCTGACGTACGTCTCCCCCCTGCGCACCGCCCTGACGTACAGCACGGCCAAGGACACCGGCGCGAAGGCGATGTTCCTCTTCGCCTCCGACCCTCTGGAGTACGACCGCCACGACATCGCCCAGCAGAAGAAGCTCCTGGCGGACGCGTACGCCGGCGAGGCCTGGGAGGTGCCCCGGCTCATCGCCGCGCTGGACGATGCCCCGGACTTCTACTTCGACTCCCTCAGCCAGGCCCACCTGGACCACTGGTCGAAGGGCCGCACCGCGCTGGTCGGCGACTCCGCGTACTGCGCCTCGCCCGCCTCCGGCCAGGGCACGAGCCTGGCCCTGGTCGGCGCCTACGTCCTCGCGGGCGAGCTCGCCGCCGCCGGCGGGGACCACCGGACCGGCTTCGCGGCGTACGAGCGCGAGATGCGCCATTTCGCCGAGGAGAACCAGAAGCTCGGCCCCTCGAACATCAAGCACATGGTCATGCGGACCAAGCGCCAGATCTCGATCCAGCTGACCGTTCTCTCGATCCTGGGACGGCTGCCCGGCAAGGAGCGGATGATGGCCAAGGTGATGGAGCCGATCCAGAAGGCCGCGAAGTCGATCACCCTCAAGGATTATTGAGCCGTAGGCGCGGGCCGCCCGGCCCGGTGGGCGCCGGGCGCCCGGTGCCGCGGGAGGGAAGTGGGACATGCCGGTGGTCGCGAGCGCGGACACGGCCTGCCGCGGGGTCGAGATGACCCGGGTGGGCGACCGGTGGCGGGTGACCCGGCCCTGGCCTCCCCACTTGCGCCCGTTCGTGCGCAGCTACGCCGGCTACTGGGAGACGTCCGCCTCGCCCTACCGGGTGCGGCTCGTTCCGACGGGCCGGGCCGTCGTGGTGATCAGCCTGGGGGAGCCGTTCGCACAGATCCGCCGGCTGGCGGACGGGAGTGCGCACAGCCAGGTCACCGGCTCCCTGGTCGCGGGGCTGGAGGACGGCCCCCGGCTGTGCGACCACCCCGGCGGCCAGGAGGCGATCCGGCTGGAACTCACCCCGCTGGGCGCCTTCCGGCTGTTCGCCGTGCCCATGAGCGAGCTGACCAACAGGGTGGTCGAGCTGGCTGCCGTCCTCGGACCCGAGGCCCGGGTGCTGGTGGAGCAACTGGCGGCCACCGGCGACTGGGCCGCCCGGTTCGACCTGCTCGACATCGCGTTGTCGGCCCGGCTGGAGCGCGGTCCGCGCCCCGCACCCGAGGTGAGCCACGCCTGGAGGCTGCTGTCCCGCGCCGGCGGGTCGATCCCGGTCGCCCGGATCGCCGCCGAAGTGGGCTGGAGCCGGGGGCACCTGGTCCGCAGGTTCACCGAACAGGTCGGCCTGACGCCCAAGGCCTCCGCCCGGGTCCTGCGCTTCCACCGGGCGGCGAGGCTGCTCACCCGCGAGGGTGCGCACCTCACGGAGGTGACCACCGCCTGCGGGTTCTACGACCAGGCCCACCTCAACCGCGAGTTCCGCGCCCTGGCGGCCACCACACCCGGCCGGATGGCCGTGGCCCGGATGGCGGAGGGAGCCCTCGCCCTGTGAGGGGCGAGGTGACATTTGTCCAAGCCAGGCCGTCCGCCCGTCGATAACGTCCCCATCCGTAGTCGATCAGCACCCGACCCGTGGAACGCCCCGCCGGGGCGGACCGGGAGAGGGTGGACTGGGTCCGGAGGGGAGTACTCGATGGAAGACCTGCTGCGCATCCTCGTGGCCGGCGCGCTCACGGGCGGCTTGATCGGCCTGGCCGGCGCCCTCGGCCGCCGCAACCGCAGGCGGCGAGAGGGCGGCGACCCGAACGGCCGCTGACCTCCCGCTCGCGCCCGGGGGGACGCGAGCCGCGGAGCACGGCGTGGCCGGATGGGACCGGGGGAGGAGAGAGGGCGGGCACCCGATTCGGGTACCCGCCCTCTGACCTGCTGCTTCTTCGACTGGCGGTGGGTGTGGGATTTGAACCCACGGTGACTCGCGCCACGACGGTTTTCAAGACCGTTCCCTTAGGCCGCTCGGGCAACCCACCTGGCGGGTACAGAGTACCGGGCGGTGGGGGTGGGCGGCGCTGGGGAATTCCGATCGGATCAGGCGGTCTGGGCCTTGTCGTAGGCGGCCTTCGCCTCGTTGCCGAAGTACGGGCCGTACATGCGGTTGGGCAGGAAGGTGTAGCCGAAGCTGTTCACCGACGCCTGCGTGCCCAGACCCGTGGCCTCGTTGAAGTCCTGGAACCAGGGGCCTCCGCTGGAGCCGCCGGTCATGTTGCAGGACATGCTGTGGTCCTTGGTCAGCAGGAAGTCCTTGCCGGTGTTCCCGCTGCAGTAGACGAGCTTGGTGCCGTCGTACGGGGCCGCCGCGGGGAAGCCGAAGGAGTACATCTTCTTGTTGTAGCCGCCGTTGAACACGATGCCCTGGGCGCCGACGACCTGGCTGAGCTTCTGGCCGTTCAGCGGGGCGACGACCGCGAGGCCGACGTCCATGTTCATGTCCTCGCTCGCCGCCCACTGGTCGGTCGCGAAGGTCTTGGTGGCCTGCCACTGCCCGTAGGGCGCGTTGCCGTTGTCGTAGGCGGGCACGAAGACCCAGTTGGTGTGCCAGGTGCCCTGGTACTTCACGCAGTGGCCGGCGGTGATCACCGTGCTGCCGTTGGCGCTCGTGATCGAGTCACCGGAGCAGGAGGCGGTGCGGTCGCCGAAGGTGAAGAAGACCCGGCCGGAGGTTTTGACCACCGCCCCGCCGCCCGTCCAGGCACCGCCCGCCTGCGGGAACGCCGTGGGGGAGGCGCTCGCGGCCGTCGGGGCGATCGTCGTGGTGCGGGCCGCGGCGGTGGGCGCCCGGTGGCCTGCGCCCGGGGCCGCCGTGATGTCCAGCGGGGTGGCGGAGCGCATGCGCTCCGCGGTCCAGAACCCCTGGGTCTGCTGCTGCCGGAACGAGGACGGGGACTGAGCCGCGACCGAGGTCGATGCCGAGGTCAGGGCGCCCGCGATCAGGGCGCCCGCCGCGAGGAGGACCGATACGGCTGTGCGATGACGATTCACGCAATGACTCCTTCTGCCGTGCCCGGATGAAGAGTTGCCGGTGCGGATCGGAGGTGCGGATCGCAGGCAGAGTGGCACGGCCGGGACGAGAAGTCAGGAAGCAGTCGGAACGTTCGGTCGGTTCAGGCCAGGAATTGGCCAACTCCGTTCCGTCCGGGGTCATCCGGTGAGGAGGACTCCCGCGTACGAGACCCCGGCCACCATGATCCAGGCCCCGAGGCCCAGCAGGGCGGCCCGGCCGCCGGTACGGGACAGGGTGGGCAGGTGGACCGCGCTGCCCAGGCCGAACAGGGCGGCCGCCAGCAGCAGCTCCTGCGCGGTGTGCGCCCCTTCCAGCGCCACGTCGGGCAGTACCCCGGTGGCGCGCAGGGCGGCCGCCGCGAGAAACCCGGCCACGAACAGCGGCACCGGGGCCGGCCGGCGGCCCGAGGAGGTGCGCACCCCCCGCCTGCGGGCCCGTACGGAGAAGGCCACCGCGGCCACCAGCGGGGCCAGCATGGCCACCCGCATCAGCTTGACCAGGACCGCTTCGCCGAGCGCCCCGGGACCGGCCGTCTGGGCGGTCGCCACCACCTGGCCGACGTCGTGGACGCTCGCTCCCACCCAGCGGCCGAACTCCGGGTCCGAGAGGCCCAACGGGGCTTGCAGGAGAGGGAGTACGGCGATGGCGAGGGTGCCGCACAGGGTGACCAGGGCGACCGAGGACGCCACGTCCTCCTCGTCGCTGCCGGACACCTCGCTGACCGCGCCGATGGCCGAGGCCCCGCAGATCGAGTATCCGGTGGCGATCAGCAGCGGCTGATCGCCGGGCAGTCCCAGCCTGCGGCCGAGCCAGAGGGTGCCGAAGAAGGTGGCGGCCACCACGCCCGCCACCATCGCCACCGTGGCCCAGCCGAGCCGGAGCACCTGGTCCAGGCCCAGCGCCAGGCCCAACAGGACGATGCCGATCCGCATCAGCCGCCGTCCGGCCAGGGAGAGGCCCGGGCGCGCGGTTCCCCGTACGAAGCCCCGTACGCGCGGGAGGTGCGCCGCGGTGATGCCGAGCACCACCGAAGCCGTGAGCATCGGCACCCCGGGCACCAGCCGGTGCAGCGACCAGGCCACCAGCACTCCGGCGGCCGCGAGGCCCAACCCGGGCCACGGTGACGATGTTTCACGTGAAACATCGCTCCGTCCCGGCGATCCCGCCCCCCGCACAGGGCGGTTCAGCAGGGCCATCAGTCGGAGGGGAGCGTGTAGACACGGCGGACGCTGCTGCCCAGGCGGACGACGTCGGCACCGTATACGTGGAGGGATATCGCCTTCGTGGAACAGGAGTTGCGGACCTTGTGGATGTCCCCGGGCGGGGCGAACCCGCAGACGTCCCCCACCCCGTTGACCACGTGCTCGGTGGCCACCAGCCGGGCACCCTCGGTCGCCGTGGCGGGGGCGAGGCGGTAGCGGAGCTCGCTCTCCTCGCCCTCGTGCACTCCGGCCACGCACCACGAGACGTGGTCGTGGATCGCGGTCTCCTGGCCCGGCAGCCAGACCAGGGCCACCACCGAGAAGCTGCCGTCCGGTTCCGCGTGCAGGATGTGCTGCCGGTAGCGGTCGGGGTGGCCCTCGCGCTGCGCGGCGGTGAGCAGACCGGTCGTCCCCAGGTGCGGGGCCAGGCGTTCGCCGACGAGGTAGGCGGTCAGGTCCGGGGCGAGCCCGCGGTTCACGACCGTGCGGATCTCACTGACGAGGGCGGCCGTCCTCGCGGTCGTACGGGCCGGCGTGGTGGTGGTCATAAGGGGAGCGTCGAGGAGACGATCCATCACGTCCAACGACAGTTCCGAGCCGAAATCCCAAGACCCGCTTATGGATTGGCGGGTCCGGGACGGCCGGGCGGAACGGGGAGGCGGCGGCCCGCTCAGCAGCCGATGCGGTTCGACGCCGCTCGGCGCAGGGCGTCGAGCACCACCGCCGTCGCCGGGATGCGCGCGTGGTCGCGGTACACGTAGGCGGCGATGTGACGGCGCGCGGCCGGCTCCAGGACCCGCCCGCACGCCTTGCTCAGCGAGAGCGAGGGCAGCACCAGGGCGGGCATCATGGCCACGCCCAGGCCCTGCGCGACCAGGCTCTGCACCACCAGGTTGTCGTCGGTGGCGAACCGGATGTCGGGGACGAAGCCGAGCTCCGCGCATTCGTGCAGCAGGTTCGCCCGGCAGCGCGGGCAGCCCGCGATCCACCGCTCCTCGGAGAGGTCCGCGAGGTGCACGGCTCTGCGCCGGGCCAGCGGGTGACCGGTCGGCAGGAGCACCGTCAGCTGGTCCTCCAGCAGTTTGACCTCGGCGACCGCCTCCGGGATCTCCTCGTGCAGCCCCGGATAGGTGAAGGCCAGGGTGATGTCGCACTCGCCGCGCTCCAGCCTGCGCAGGGAGTCCGGCGGCTCCTGTTCCAGCAGCTCCACCTGGATGCCCGGATGGTCCTTGGCGAGGCTGCTCAGGGCTTCCGGGACGAGGGTGACGTTGGCGCTGGGGAAACCGCACAGCCGGACGCGCCCGGTGCGCAGGCGGGCGTACGCCTTGAGCTGGGCCTCCGCGGCGGAGAGGCTGCCGAGGATGGACTCGGCGTGCCGGGCCATGGACTCCCCGGCCTCGGTGAGCTGCATGCGGCGCCCGACGCGGGTGAACAGCGGGGTGCCGGCGGCGCGTTCGAGCGCCTTCATCTGCTGGGTGACCGCGGGCTGGGTGTACCCCAGGACCCGGGCGGCGGCCGAGTAGGACCCGGAGGCGACCACCTCGTGGAACGTTCGTATGTGCCGGGTATCGAACACGAGCGAAGCATAAGCGGATGTTGGGAGGGGCCGTAGGCGGAATCGCGCCTACGGCCCCTCCCAACAAGCCAGTCGAACCGGCCGCGCCCCGCCTGTTCGTCGCCGGCTACTTGTCGCCGACCTGCGAGCCGAGCGTGATGTCCACCGTGGTCGGCTTGCCGCCGCGGAGGTAGGTCAGCTTGACCGTGTCACCCGGCTTGTAGGTCCAGATCTCGCTGATGAGGGTCGGGCCGCTGTCGATCGTCTTGCCGCCGAGCTCGGTGATGATGTCGCCGGGCTTCAGACCCGCCTTGGCCGCCGGGCCGTTCGGGTCGACCAGGACATCGGCGGACGCGCCCGTCTCGGAGATCTTGGCGCCCTCGGTCTTGGCCGCGAGGTCCACGGAGACCTTGATCACCGGGTAGACCGGCTTGCCCGTCTTGATCAGCGATTCGGCGACGTTCTTCGCCTGGTTGATCGGGATGGCGAACCCGAGGCCGATGGAGCCGGCCTGGCCGCCGCCGAAGCCGCCGTTGCCCGCCGACTGGATCGCGGAGTTGATGCCGATGACCGCGCCGCGGCCGTCGAGCAGCGGGCCGCCGGAGTTGCCCGGGTTGATCGAGGCGTCCGTCTGCAGGGCGCTCATGTACGAGTTCTTGCCGCCGGAGCCGTCACCGGAGGCGACCGGGCGGTTCTTGGCGCTGACGATGCCGGTGGTGACCGTGTTGGACAGGCCGAAGGGGGCGCCGATCGCGATCGTCGAGTCGCCGACGGCGACCTTGTCGGAGTCACCGAGCGGGAGCGGCTTGAGCCCGGACGGCGGGTTCTTCAGCTTGATGACGGCGACGTCGTAGCCCTGGGCCCGGCCGACGACCTCGGCCTCGTACTTCTTGCCGTCGGAGAACGTCGCGCTGAGCTTGCCGCCGTTGGCCGCGGAGGCCACCACGTGGTTGTTGGTGAGGATGTGGCCCTGCTGGTCGTAGACGAAGCCGGTGCCGGTGCCGCCCTCGCCGTCGCCGGCCGAGGCCTGGATGGTGACGACGCTGGGCAGCGCGCCGGCCGCCAGGCCCGCGACGGAGCCCGCGTCCCGCTTCAGGTCCTTGGGGGTGTTGCCGGCGCTGACCGTGGTCGAGCCGGAGCCGTGGGAGCTGCGGTCCGCGGCCCAGTAGCCGACGCCGCCGCCGACGCCGCCCGCGAGGAGGGCCGCCACGATGACGCCCGCGATCAGGCCGCCCTTGCCCTTCGGCTTGGGCTGCGGGGCACCGTCGGCGGTCAGGGGCACGCCCCAGGCGCCGCCGCCGTGGCCGCCGCCGGTCCCGTACGCGGGGGCCGCGGGCGGTGCGGGGGGCCAGGCCTCGGCGCCGGTCGCCTGCGGCGCGTGGGCGGAGGGCTCGGGCTGGGCGTACGCCGGTGCGGCCGGCGGGACCGGGGACTCGGCGTACGCCGGTGCGGGAGCCGGTGCTGCCGGAGCGGGGGCCGGGGCCGGGGCGGCCGCCGGGGCCGCGGGCTGCGCGGCCGGGGTCTGGGGGAGCTGCTGGGTCGGCTCGGGGCCGGGCGCGGGAGTCGGCGGGAGCTGCTGCGTCACCGGCTCGGCGGCCGGAGCCGGGGCCGCGGCCGGGGTGACGGCGGGCGCGGCGGGCGCCTCGGAGGCGGGAGCGGCCACCGGGGGTGCGGGCGGGGCCGCGGGGGGCGTCGGGGCCGCGGTGCCCTCGTTCTCGGTGCTCACAGCGCTCTCTCCTCGTCACACACGGCTTCAGAAATACTGGCGATCGGTCCGACTGAACGTTCGACGTGCCGTACAAGTTCCAGGGCAAAGCCTTTCCCATGGCCCGTCAGAGCACTGTAAGCCGGACCTGTGCGTCTCCCCCTATCCTTTATCTCCGACATATCGGACGCATCTGCAGAAGCACCCACAGGGCGCTCCCCGACATCGGGAGCCCTCTCGGTGGCACCATGAGCCGGTGACCCACGCAACGCCGCGCCCCATCCAGGTCGTCGCCCACCGCGGCGCCTCGGAGGATGCCCCCGAGCACACCCTGGCCGCCTACCGCAAGGCCATCGAGGACGGGGCCGACGCCCTCGAATGCGACGTCCGGCTCACGGCCGACGGCCATCTGGTCCTGGTCCACGACCGCCGGGTGAACCGCACGTCCAACGGCCGCGGCGCCGTCTCCGCCCTGGAGCTCGCCGATCTCGCCGCACTCGACTTCGGCTCCTGGAAGGACCGCGAGGAGTCCCCCGACTGGGACGCCGACCCCGAGCGGACCTCCGTACTCACCCTGGAGCGGCTGCTGGAGCTGGTCGCCGACGCCGGGCGGCCGGTGCAGCTGGCGATCGAGACGAAGCACCCGACCCGCTGGGCCGGACAGGTGGAAGAGCGGCTCCTCTTCCTCCTCAAGCGCTTCGGCCTGGACGCCCCGCCCGCCGAGGGCCCGCACCCGGTCCGGGTGATGAGCTTCTCCGCGCGCTCCCTGCACCGGATCCGGGCGTCCGCTCCGACGATCCCGACCGTGTACCTGATGCAGTTCATCTCGCCCCGGATGCGCGACGGGCGGCTGCCGGCCGGGGTGCGGATCGCGGGGCCGGGAATGCGGATCGTGCGGAGCCATCCGGGGTTCATCCGCAAACTTCAAGCCGCGGGCCACTCCGTGCACGTATGGACCGTGAACGATCCCGAGGACGTTCAGCTCTGCGCTGATCTGGGTGTAGAAGCGATCATCACGAACAGACCGCGACAGGTTCTGTCACAACTAGGGCGCTGACGTCCCCTTTTGCCCACCCGTCACACCCGACCCGGATGTCACGGGGTGTGCACCGGCGCATCCGCTCCGCATTCGGCCGTCGTCAATGCGCCAGAGGGCTCCGCTTGGGCGGTTTCCGGTCCAGGCCATTGGGGCATCCAGACCATGCGTGGGGCTAAGGAGGTTCCGGGGGTGGCGTTGATGGTGGCACAAGAAGTGCCCACGTCGTCGTGCATGGACGTACGCCATGGTCCTGCGGGCGTGGGCGAGGCCAGGCACCTGATGCGCGAACAATTGCGTGTCAGCGGTCTGTCCGAATCGGTCGTGGACGATGCCGTACTGATCCTTTCCGAACTGCTCAGCAATGCCTGCCGGCACGGCAGACCGCTGGGCGCGCGGGACATCGGCGACGGCGGCATACGCGCGTCATGGCGCGTCGACAAGGCGGGGCGGCTGACGGTCGAGGTCACGGACGGCGGCGGGCCCACCCGCCCGGTCCCGGCCACGCCTTCGGTCACCGCACGGGGCGGGCGGGGGCTGAACATCATCAGCGCCCTGGCCCAGGACTGGGGTGTCCGGGACGGAGCGGCGGGTGAGGTCACCGTCTGGGTGATCGTCGCCTGTGGGGCCCGGCACGAGGATTTCGCTACGCGCGTCGCGCCCCCGGCGATCGACTTCGCTTCGGCCTTCGACGATCTGGATCCCTGATCCCCGATCACCGATCCCCCGATCACCGGCCTCGAACGAACAGATGGCGGCCGTCCGGGAGCGCACGCCGACCGTGCTCCCGGCCGCACCCCACCGTTTGCGGCGGTACGAACGGCTAGGCTCGCGCCCAGACGTACGCCGTACCGCCGCAACCGGGAGACACCCACGATGGCCAAGAAGCGCCCCGCAGCGAAGACCGCAAAGCCGCAGCTCAACAGCGGGGAGATCCCGGTGGTGGGCGCTCGCGAGCCCTGCCCCTGCGGATCCGGGCGCCGCTACAAGGCCTGCCACGGCGCCGCCGCCGCGCACGCCGTCACCGAGCACGTCCGTCGCCCGTTCGAGGGTCTGCCCGGCGAATGCGACTGGGTGGCGCTGCGCGAGCTCGTCCCCGCCGCCACCGTGCCGCTCACCCTCAAGGACGGCCTGCCCGAGGGCGTCCCCTCCGTCACGCTGGTGACCGTACTCCCGCTGGCCTCGCCGGCGCTGCGCCGCGAGGACGGCTCCGTCCTGCTCGGCCTGCAGAACGACTCGAGCACCGGCGACCTCGCCCGCGACATGGCCGACACCCTGGAGCGCGCGCTCGCCGCCGAGCCGGGCACCGTCGTCGAGGCCCGCCGGGTTCCGGCCGAGGGTTCGCGACTTCAGGATCTCCTGTCCGCGGACGGCGGTTTCGAGCCGGTTGTGCACAGCGGGTTCGAATTCTGGATTCCGGAGGCGGAGAGCGCCCAGAACGCCTCGCCGGAGATCGCCGCTTCCCTGGAGCGCGCCAACGCGGCCGCCATCCCGACGGTCAAGCTGACCGGCGTGGACGCCGCCTACTGGTGCGAGACCCCGGACAAGAACCACCTGCGCTGGGTCATGCCGCACCCGGAGGAGAAGCTGCTCGACGCGCTCGCCCGCCTGCACGCGGCCGGCACCTCCTCGCTCGGCGAGGGCACCAAGCTCGTCGGCTCCTTCCGCGCGCACGGTCTGATGGTCCCCGTCTGGGACCTGCCCACCGGCGTCTCCGCGGACGACGTGGAGAAGCCGGCGGCCGAGTTCGCGGAGCGCCTGGCCGTCGCACTCGCCACGGACGCGCCGCTGACCACGGAGGAGCGCCGGGCCCGCGGCGGCCTCACCAACCGCCAGGTGACGCTCAGCTGACCGAGGCCGGGGACCGTCCGCGACCCCCGGCCCCGAGCGGGCCGCGGGTCACCGCTGAGCGGTGACCGGTGTCACAACTCCCGCTAATCGCCTGCAAATCGGTGTCTGAATATCAGAGATCGAATTTGCGAACAGGCGATCTCTTGTTACCGTTCTTGTAGCCCGGTCGCTGGTGCATCCCCCGTCGCCAGCGACCGGGCCCTTGATTTTCCGGCGGTGTTCAACCGTCGCCCGGTGCCGGTGAGTTGCTCCCGGACCGCAGCAGCAGCTCTCCTTCAGCATCCGGAACTGCAAATTCCGCAACGGCCGAGTAGTTCTCGGGCGGACCCGCGGAGGGATCCCTCGGCGTCTCGCACAGACCCGGTTCGTCCCCCGCGCCGACCGCGCAGTGGATCTGCACCGTCCGCCCGGCCGGACCCATCACCGTGAGCACCGCGTCGAGCG
The DNA here is from genome assembly GCF_053609185.1 of Streptomyces sp. NPDC054956. Lineage (NCBI taxonomy): Bacteria > Bacillati > Actinomycetota > Actinomycetes > Kitasatosporales > Streptomycetaceae > Streptomyces > Streptomyces sp. NPDC054956. Next base: position 23,395 of record NZ_JBSGXB010000001.1, read on the forward strand.
GACGGCCGCTGGTGTTGCGGTAGTAGCTGCGCCCCCACGTCCGCCCCTCGCCGGCCAGGACGCACGTCTGCGCCTCCACCCCCTGCGGCGAGGACACTTCGGGCCCGCAGTGCGCGTCCGTACGAGGCTGCTCGGGCGGGCCCGGGCGGGCCGCCCCCGCGGCGGGGGCCGGCGTACGCGCACGACCGGAACCGGAACTCGTACCGGAATCACCGGAGTCCGTGGAACCCGGGCCGGAAGAGCCGGGAGAAGAGCGGCCCAGGCCGAAGGTGGAGAGCAGCCCGCCGCCCTTTCCGTCGCTCTGACCGGCGAAATCCGGCCCGGCGATCGCTCCGGCCAGCGGGAGCGACAAGATGATCAGCACACCGGCACCGATACCGATCAGGCGGAGATTCATTCGCCGAAGATAGCGACGCGGGAATGGGGCCCGGAGATCCCCGCGCCCAATTCCCCTGGAAACTCGTCCTGCTGGCACCCGTACGAGTGATCCGCCGGCGACCGGAGGTCAGTAGGCGAGCCGGCTGCCGCCGCCCGACGCGCCCGTGCTCGCCTCGACCAGCGCGTCCACGACCGCCTCCACCTGAGGCAGCCAGACTTCCCCGTCCGCCGCCGGCTCGCGCTCCCACCGCACTTGGCCGCCGCCGATCGCGGCGGACGGCGGCAGCAGCAGGTAGCCGCCCTCGCCGTGGAAGCGCAGCGAGGAGGGCACGTGGTCCTTGGCGTAAAGGAGTTCGCCGAGCCGCTCCAGCGAGTACGGCGCCACGAGCAGCGACCACCGCGTGGGCGTGGCCACGACCGGCCCGAGCCGCATGCCCTGCGCGTCCAGCCGAGCGACGGCACGCGCGGCCGCGGCGGCGGGCAGGCTCACCGCGCAGGGCGCGGTGCCCCCGGTGGCGAGCAGGATCGGGGCGGAGCCCCGGTTGGCCCACCACCAGGCCACCATCCGGGGGTCGGTGGTGGCCGCGAGCAGCCCCGGGTCGAAGGGATGCGCGCCGGGTACTACGCAGTCGGGGTCGGGGCAGGCGCACCGGGAGCTGTCGGCGCCGGAGCGCCCGACGCCCGGCAGTACGGGCCACCGCCAGGTCCCGACGCAGGTGAGCGCCGCGTCGAGCAGAGCGGGTTCGTCGCCCTGCGGCGGGGCGGGGCGCAGGGATTGCAGGCGGTTGCGGAGCCGCTGGAGACGCCTTCCGAGGATCTCGCGCATGAGCGCTCGTTCCTTTCCGTTGAACGTCGAGGGCCACATCACACCACGTGAGCGGTGCTTCACCACACGTACACGTTTCGCGTCCCTGTCCACCAGAAGCAGGTTCACACGCTTCGTGCAGTTTTCTCACGGGTCCATGAAACGTCCGGCGGGGGCGGAACGCGACCCGGGTCGGGGCCCCGGGCCGAGGAGGGAACGACTGTCGTCGATGGGGACGACGGACCGCGCCGGACGGTTCCCGGCGGGTGCCGGAGTGCGCCAACTGTCCCCGGTTGCCACCGATTACGTACCCGGACCGGCTGGCGGACCCGCCCAGTCGACCGCAAAAAGCGCCCGCTTCCCGCATTTTCCGGCCAAGTTCTAGCCTCGACCGGACAGTGAGTTGCCGTCCCACGGACACCAGGATTCCCACCTGGGCAATGCTGGACATCGCTCCTTGTGTGCGTGTAGATGTGGATTCATTGATGGCGGCGCAGCATGATCTGGGGGTTTGCGATGCTATATGGCGAATCGCACCAGCTGGAAAGGCGGACGCCATGAGCGCCCCGCATTTGCCGAAAGTGGCTGGAATCGATCCAGCAGTTACAGCGTCCCCGCACACTGTGGCGCCCGCACCGGCGCCCCTGTCCACCACGACGACCCCACGGACAGCCCACGCCCCGGCGCCGGCCCCCGCGGCGAGCTCGGTCATCCAGGACCGCCTGGCCGGCATGGTCTCCGACCTCACCACCCTCCACGAACTCACCGAGCGGCTCGCCCGCGCCACCGACCTCGCCTCCTCCCTCCAGGAGTTCCTGCGCGCCGGAGCGGCACTGGTCGGCGCCCGGCGCGGCCTGATCGTCCTGGAGCCCTCCGACGGGCTCGGCCCCACCACGACCATCGGCCTCGGCCTCGGCCACGCCGACCTCGGGCACATCGAGACGGTGCCGCGCAGCGCCACCTCCTACGGGCGGATCCTCGACGGGCTGCCCGACGCCCACGGCGGTTCCGACGTGCTCCCCGAACCCGGCACGGCCCCGGGTTCCGGCGGGTACGCCGCCCCCGTCGACCCCCGCCACCGCGAGGTGGCCGCCCGCCTGGGCTTCGCCGCCAGCTACTCGCTGCCGCTGACCGCCGAGGCCACCGGCCGGCTCGGCGCGGCCGTCTGGCTCTACGACGAGCAGGCCGAGCCCAGCGACCGCCAGCGCGACCTGGCCGGGCTCTACGTCCGGCACGCCGCCGAGCACCTGGCCCGCATGGTCGAGGTGGAGCGCTCCCGCTCCGACCTGGCCACCGTCGCCGAGGAACTGCTGCCCAGCAGGCTCCCGCGGATCTCCGGGGTCCAGCTCGCCGCCCGGCACCACACCGGTCCGCGCGGCGGCGGCGACTGGTACGACGCCCTGCCGCTGCCGGAGGGCGCCCTCGGGCTGGCCGTCGGCTCCGTCACCGGCTCCGGACCGAGCGCCATCGCCGCGATGGGCCGGCTGCGGGCCTCGCTGCGCGCGTACGCCGTCATGGAGGGCGAGGACCCGGTCGCGGTCCTGTCCGACCTGGAGCTGCTGCTGCGCCTGACCGAGCCCGCGCGCTCGGCGACCGCGCTCTTCGCGTACTGCGAGCCCGCCGCGGGCCCGGGTACGGGCGGCCGGGGCAGGAAGCTCATCCTGGCCGGGGCGGGCCACACCCCGCCGCTGCTGATCGGCGAGCACCGCACCGAGTACGTGGAGACCACGCTCTCCGCGCCGCTGGGAATGCTGTCCTGCTGGGAGGCACCCAGCGTGGAGATCGAGCCCGCGCCCGGAGAAACGGTGCTGCTGTACACCGACGGGCTGCTGCGGCGCACCGGCGACCCGATGGACCGGGCGTACGCGCGGCTGCACGCCGCGGCGGCGGGAATCCCCCGCGCCGTCCGCGAGGACCCGGCCGCCATCTGCGACCACATCCTGCGCACCGTGCTTCCGGAGGGCGAGGCGGCGGCCGCCGCGGCGCAGGCCGGCACGGGCGCCGAAGAGGACATCGTGCTGCTCGCGGCCCGGTTCGAGTGAGGCGGCGCGGCGGGCCGGGAAGGGCGGACGAGACGGGCCGAGTGACCCGGTTTAGCTGATTTGTCACATGACCTGCCGGGTGCCGTCCGCTCACACATACGATGGATGAGGTCCATACCCGGTCCGTGTCCGTCGTACTGAGGAGAAGACGTGGCTGACGAGCTCACCCCGGAGACCCCGGAAGAAGAGCAGCCCCAGAAGAAGCACAAGCAGCGCAAGAACGGGCTGTACCCGGGCGTCAGCGAGGAACTCGCCGAGAGCATGCGCACCGGCTGGGCCGACACCGAGCTGCGCGGACTGGAGCCGATCGCCCAGGCCGCGCACACCGCCGCCCGCCGCTCCGCGCTGTCCGCGCGCTTCCCCGGCGAGCGCCTCGTCGTCCCCGCGGGGCGGCTGAAGACCCGCTCGAACGACACGGAGTACCCCTTCCGTGCCTCGACCGAGTACGCGTACCTGACCGGTGACCAGACCGAGAACGGCGTCCTGGTCCTGGAGCCCACGGGGGAGACCGGCCACACCGCGACCGTCTACCTGCTGCCCCGCTCCGACCGCGAGAACGGCGAGTTCTGGCTGTCGGGCAGCGGCGAGCTGTGGGTCGGCCGCCGCCACTCCCTCACCGAGGCCGAGCAACTGCTGGGCCTCCCCGCCAAGGACGTGCGCAAGCTCGCCGAGGAGCTGACCGAGGCCGAGGGCCCGGTCCGCAACGTGCGCGGCCACGACTCCGTCATCGAAGCGGCCCTGACCGACAAGGTCACCAAGGAGCGCGACGAGGAGCTGCGCGTCTACCTCTCCGAGGCCCGCGCCGTGAAGGACGCGTTCGAGATCGGCGAGCTGCAGAAGGCCGTCGACTCCACCGTCCGCGGCTTCGAGGACGTCGTGAAGGTGCTCGACAAGGCCGAGGCCACCTCCGAGCGCTACATCGAGGGCACCTTCTTCCTGCGCGCCCGCGTCGAGGGCAACGACGTCGGCTACGGCTCCATCTGCGCCGCCGGCCCGCACGCCTGCACCCTGCACTGGGTGCGCAACGACGGCGACGTCCGCTCCGGGGACCTGCTGCTGCTCGACGCCGGTGTGGAGACCCACTCCCTCTACACCGCCGACGTCACGCGCACGCTGCCGATCAGCGGCACGTACACCGACATCCAGCGCAAGATCTACGACGCGGTGTACGAGTCCCAGGAAGCCGGCATCGCCGCCGTCAAGCCGGGCGCGAAGTTCCGCGACTTCCACGACGCCTCCCAGCACGTGCTCGCCGAGAAGCTCGTCGAGTGGGGTCTGCTGGAGGGCCCGGTCGAGCGCGTCCTGGAGCTCGGCCTGCAGCGTCGCTGGACCCTGCACGGCACCGGCCACATGCTCGGCATGGACGTCCACGACTGCGCCGCCGCGCGCACCGAGGCGTACGTGGACGGGACGCTGGAGCCGGGCATGTGCCTGACGGTCGAGCCCGGTCTGTACTTCCAGGCCGACGACCTGACCGTGCCCGAGGAGTACCGCGGCATCGGCGTCCGCATCGAGGACGACATCCTCGTCACCGAGGACGGCAACCGGAACCTGTCGGACGGGCTGCCCCGCACCTCCGACGACGTCGAGGCGTGGATGGCCCGCCTCAAGGGCTGATCCGTCATACGCACGGCGATGGGCGGCACCCCCTGCGGGGTGCCGCCCATCGGCGCGTCTAGGACACCTTCAGCAGCGCGTCGTCACGCCACTTCAGCATCTTGTCGAAGCTCACCACGGCTCCCCGGCCCGGCCGGTTGCGGAAGCGGACGTGGTCGGCGAGTTCCGCGATCAGGTGCAGGCCCCGGCCGTGCTCGGCCAGGGAGGGTCTGCGGCGGGCCACCGTCGCGGCCGGGAAACCGGGACCCGAATCGCTCACCTCGATGCGGCAGCGGTCCCCGTCCAGGTAGGCCGTGACGTGGTACGCCCCGGTCCCGTCCGGGTCGCCCGCGCGCGGGGCGGCTTCGCGGCCACCGTGCTCCACGGCGTTCGCGCAGGCCTCGCTCAGCGCCACCGACAGGTCGAAGGAGATGTCCGGGTCCACCCCCGCGGTCTCCATCGTCCCCAGCAGCAGCCGCCTGGCGAGGGGCACGCTCGCTGCTTCGCGCCTCAAGTGGAGAGACCACCAGATGCTCATACGGTTACCTATTGCCGCCCTGGACGCGGCGTAAGCCCCCGAGGACCGACAGAGCCCCCGTTCGGCCGATGCGGCGCTCCCGGGCGGCGGTGTATGCGGCGGTATGGGCGGTGGTGGGCGGGCCCGTACGGACTGACGCGCGACCGGTGTGCGAGGGGAAGTCCGGGCTCCGGACGTGCTCCGGACGTGCTCCGGAGGCGCTCCGGCCGCCGCCTCCGTGCGCGGGAACGCAAAGTATCCGGCGCACCTGCCGTATGACCCGCCTAAGCCCAGTGCGATGATGGCCCGGCCATGACTGCCCCCCACGCGACGCAGGCCGGACCCGGCCTCAGGCTGATCCGGGCCGCGGTGTTCACCGCGGTCTGTGTCGTGCTGTCCGCGGCCGGGCACGCCCTGGCATCCTGCGCGCCGGTCCCCTGGTGGTCGCTCTGCGCGGGCTTCCTCGCCGTCTTCGCCGTCGCCGCCCCGCTCGCGGGCCGCCGCCGCTCCCTGCCCGGCATCGCCGCCGGACTGGCGGGCGGTCAGCTCGCGCTGCACACCGTGTTCGGCCTCGGCCAGCACGGTGCCGCGGCCCCGGCGGGCGGCGCCGCCTCCTCGGACACCTCGCTCGCGGCGCTCGCCGCCCAGCTGGTGTGCGGGGGCAACTCGGTCCCGATCGCCCCGGCGGAGGCCCGCCGCATCCTGGAGAGCGCCGGACTGGACCCGGCCGTCCTGGCCGCACAGGCCGAGGCGCAGGGCCACCTGGGCCACGCTCACCTGGGGCAGGGCCTCGTGGAGCCGGCCGCGGGCGTGGTCGGACTGTTCAGCCCGGCCATGCTGCTCGGACACCTGCTGGCCGCGCTCGCCGCCGGCTGGCTGCTCGGGCGCGGGGACGCCGCGCTGTTCCGCCTCGTCGAACTGTCCAGGCTCTCCGCCGAAGCCGGCCCGGTGCGCCCGCTGCGTGCCGCGCTGGCCTACGTACGGGCCCTGGGCGCCGGGCTTCCGGGCACGCCGGCCCGCGCTCCGCGGTCGGCCCGGGCCGCCGCCGGCCCCGCCGCCTCCACCGGCCGGGACTCCCTCCAGCACACCGTGATCAGGCGCGGGCCGCCCTCGGCGCTCGCCCTCGCAGCCTGACGCGGCACCCCCTCCCCGGGACATTCGACGGGAGCGCAGGTGCCGCGGAACTCCGCGCGCGCCGCACGCGGAGCCACCGTCACCACAGCTTCCGTGGAGTGTTTCTGCCATGAAGACCTCTCGCGTCTCCTTCGCCGCCGCCCTCGCCGCCGGTTCCGTCCTCGTCCTCTCCGGCACCGCCTCCGCGCACGTCGGCGTACAGCCCGGCGAGGCCACCAAGGGTGGCTACGCGACGATCAACTTCAAGGTCCCCAACGAGCGCGACGCCGCCTCGACCAGCCAGCTCGAGGTCAACTTCCCGGCCGACCAGCCGCTTTCCTCCGTCATGCCGCAGGACGTTCCCGGCTGGACCGTGAAGGTGGAGAAGAGCAAGCTCGACAAGCCGCTCACCGTGCACGGCAAGCAGATCAACGAGGCCGTCACCAAGGTGACCTGGTCCGGCGGCAAGATCGAGCCCGGGCACTTCCAGCAGTTCCCGCTGTCCGTCGGCAAGCTGCCCGACAACGTCGACAAGATGGTCTTCAAGGCGATCCAGACGTACGACAACGGCGAGGTCGTCCGCTGGATCGAAGAGCCCAAGGACGGCGCCGCCGAGCCGCAGAACCCGGCGCCCGTGCTGAAGCTGATCGCCGCACCGGCGTCCGGCGACCACCACGACGACGCCAAGGCGGACGCCGCGAAGACCGCCGGTGCCGGCCACGAGGACCACGCCGAGGCCGCCGCCAAGAGCGGCTCCGACACGGCCGCGCGGGCCCTCGGCGTCGCCGGCATCGTCGTCGGCCTCGGTGGCGTGGCCTTCGGCGTCGCCTCGCGCCGCCGCACCTCCTGACCTGCCGCACCTCCCGACCGACCGATCCCGCGCGCCCGGCCGGCACCGACGGCCGCCCGGCATGCGCCGATCCATCCGTACCACCCCCGATCTCAGGGACATCCCCATGCGCACCACACGTGTGACGGTCGCCGCCCTCGTGGCGGCGGCCGCCCTCACCCTCACGGCCTGCGGCAACGAGCCGGCCAAGCCCGGCAACGTCACCCAGATCACCGGCGGCCAGGCGAAGGCCGGCGCCGCGACCCTGCTCGACCGGCCCTTCGACAAGCCGGACCTCGTCCTCACGGACACCACCGGCAAGCCGTGGAACCTCCGCGAGCAGACCAAGGGCAAGCCGACGCTCATCTACTTCGGCTACACCAACTGCCCCGACGTGTGCCCCCTGACGATGAGCAACATCGCCGTCGCCAAGAAGGCACTTCCCAAGGCCGACCAGGACAAGCTCCAGGTCGTCTTCATCACCACCGACCCCGAACGGGACACTCCCGAATCACTCGGCGCGTGGCTCAAGGCCCAGGACCCGGCGTTCACCGGACTGACCGGGAACTTCGCCACCATCCAGGCCGCCGCACGCACCCTCGGCATCGGCATCGAGGCCGCCACGACGGGAGCCGACGGCAAAGTCGTCTCCATGCACGGCGCCCAGGTCATCGCGTTCTCGCCCAAGACGGACGAGGGGTACCTCCTCTACGGGGAGGCCGCCACCGTCGATGACTACACCAAGGACCTGCCGAAGATCGTCAAGGGAGAGAACCCGTGAACGCCCGCACCACCCGCACCATCGCCGCCGCCCTCTCCCTGACGGCCGCGCTCGCCATATCCGGCTGCTCCTCGGACGCCAAGGACTCCAAGACGGCCTCCGCCGCTGCCGTCGGCGCCGACGCCAAGCCCGAGCTGACGGTCAGCGGCGGCTACATGCCGGAGCCCGTCAACGACAAGATGGCCGGCGCGTTCCTGGTCATCAAGAACGGTTCCAAGACCGCCGACAAGCTGACCGGCGTCACCAGCTCGCTCTCCGACGATCTGCAGATCCACGAGACCAAGGACCAGAAGATGCAGCAGGTCCAGTCCCTGGACGTGCCCGCGAACGGTGAGCTCAAGCTGGAACGCGGCGGCAGCCACGTCATGTTCATGGGGCTCAAGAGCACCCCCAAGGTCGGCGACAAGGTCACCGTCGAACTGCGCTTCGAGAAGTCCGCGCCCGTCAAGGTCGAGCTGGACGTCAAGGAGCGGACGTACAAGGCACCTTCTTCCACGCCCACCGATGGCACCGCCCACTGACGGACCGAGGGACTGACACGCCATGACGGCCACCGCCCCGACCCCATCCGCGGCCCGCGTACGCGCCACGGCACTCCTGCCGCGGCTCACGCTGGTCCTCGCGGCCCTGCTGGCAGCCTTCTTCGCCGCGGCCGCTCCGGCCTCGGCGCACGCCGCACTCACCGCGAGCGACCCGCAGGACGGGGCGGTGGTCGCCACGGCACCCGCCCAGATCACCCTCTCGTTCTCCGAAGGGGTCGCCATGAACGGCGACTCCATCCGCGTCCTCGACCCGCAGGGCAGGCGCGTCGACACCGGCGAACTGCGCGACCTCTGCAGCGGGAACACCATCCGCTACGGCACCGCCCTGCGCCCGGGCCAGCCGGAAGGCACCTACACGGTCGCCTGGCAGGCCATATCCGCCGACAGCCACCCGATCGCCGGCGCCTTCACCTTCTCCATCGGCGCCCCCTCGGCGACCTCCGTCACGCTGCCCTCACGGGCGCCGGGCGACGGACCCGTCGCCATCGCCTACGGGGTCGCGCGCTACGCCGCCTACGCCGGGTTCGCCGTGCTCGTCGGCTCGGCCGCCTTCATCCTCCTGTGCTGGCGCCGGGGCGCCGCCGAGCGGCCGATGCAGAAGCTGGTCGTACGGGCCTGGGTCACGCTCACCGTGGCCACCCTCGCGATGCTGATGCTCCGCAACCCCTACACGGGGTCCGGGAACTTCTCCGACGCCTTCGACCTCGCCGGGCTGAAGGCCGTACTGGAGACCAAGTCCGGCGCCGCGCTCGTCTCGCGGCTGCTCCTCCTCGGCGCCGCCGCGCTGTTCATCACCGTGCTGTTCGGCTCCTACGCGCGGCGCCACCGGAGCGGCGGGGACGCGGGGGCCGTCGAGGACGCGGACGCCCGGGGCAAGGCCTCGGAGGACTCCGCGTCCACCGGGGGCGAGGACGCCGACAGCAAGGACGCCGAGAGCAAGGACGCCAGGGACGAGAGCGACCTCGTCTTCGGCCTCGGGATCGGCGGGACGGTCGTCGCCGCGGGCATCGCCGCCACGTGGGCGCTGTCCGAGCACGCCTCCACCGGTGTCCAGCCGGCCCTCGCCATGCCCGTCGACATCCTGCACCTGCTGGCCGTCGCCACCTGGCTCGGCGGGCTCACCGCCCTGCTCATCGCCCTCTACAAGGTCCCCGGGATCGAGCGCGGGGCCATCCGCCGGTTCTCCACCGTGGCCTTCACGAGCGTCCTCGTCCTGGCCGCCACCGGCGCCTACCAGTCCTGGCGTCAGGTCGGCAGCTGGTCCGCCCTCACGGGAACCGACTACGGCCGGCTGCTGCTCGTCAAGATCGGCCTCGTCGGTGTGCTCGTCGCCGTCGCCTACGCCTCCCGGAAGTGGACCTCGCGGCTCGCCGGGACGGACACGGAGACGGCTTCTGCCTCTGCCTCGGCCGGCGAGGTTTCCGTCGGGGCATCCGTGGATGTTTCACGTGAAACATCGGCCGGAGCGGTCCCCGCGGACCCCCGGCGCGCCGCCCAGCTCGCCCGGCAGAAGGCCGCCCGGGAAACCGCCCGGGAGAAGCGGGTGCGCGACGCGGACCCGGACCGCGCGGGCCTGCGCCGGTCCGTGCTCGCCGAGGCGGGTGTCGCCGTGGTCCTGCTGGCCGTCACCACCGTCCTCACCAGTACGGAGCCCGGCCGCGCGGCGGAGCTGGAGACCGGCCGGGGTTCCAACGCCACCGCCGTTCCGGACCGCGCGGTCAAGATCACGCTGCCGTTCGACACCGGCAGCAAGGACGGCAAGGGCTCGGTGCGCCTCCAGCTGGACCCGGGCCGGGTCGGGGCGAACACCCTCCACGTGTGGGCCGAGACCCCCGAGGGCAAGCCGCTCGACCTCCCCGAGCTCAGGGTGGCCTTCACCCTCACGGACAAGGCCATCGGCCCGCTGCCGGTCGTGCCCGAGCGCCTGACTCCCGGGCACTGGTCCGCGTCGGGCGTCCAGCTGCCGCTGCCCGGCGACTGGCAGATCGACGTGACCGTCCGTACCTCCGACATCGACCAGACGACCGTCCAGAAGAACGTCAAGATCGGCTGACCAGCGTGACCCAGAACAGCAGCGAGACCACCGAGAGCGCCCAGGGCAGCCCCGACGTCGAGATCTCCCGCCGGCGCCTGCTGGGCACCGTCGGCGCCGCGGGGGCCGCCGGGCTCGCCCTCGGCGCCACCGGCGGAGCCCTCGTGCACTCCGCGGTGTCCGGATCGGGGACGAGCGGATCCGGTGCCGCCCCGGGCGCGCTGACGTCCGTCGGCGCCACCCGGGTCGCCTTCGAAGGGGAGCACCAGGCCGGCATCACCACCCCCCTCCAGGCCAAGGGGCACGTCCTCGCCTTCGACCTGGCGCCCGGCGCCGGCCGTACCGAGGCCGCCGCCCTGATGCGCCGCTGGTCCGACACCGCCCGGCGGCTGACGGCGGGGGAGAGCGCCCCGGTCGCCGACAGCGGGATCGCCCTCGACTCCGGCCCCTCCTCCCTCACCGTCACCTTCGGCTTCGGCCACTCCTTCTTCGAACGCACGGGGCTGACGGCCCGGCGTCCCGCCGCCCTCGACCCGCTGCCGGACTTCTCCTCCGACCGGCTCGACCCCCAGCGCAGCAACGGGGACCTGTGGGTGCAGATCGGCGCCGACGATGCGCTGGTCGCCTTCCACGCGCTGCGCGCCCTGCAGAAGGACGCCGGACAGGCGGCCCGCCTCCGCTGGCAGATGAACGGCTTCAACCGGTCTCCCGGCGCCACCGCCACGCCCATGACCGCCCGCAACCTCATGGGGCAGGTCGACGGCACCAACAACCCGAAGCCCTCCGAGGCCGACTTCGACAAGCGGATCTTCGTCCAGGGCACCGGGCCGGCCGAGCACGCGTGGATGGCCGGGGGCTCGTACGCGGTCGTACGCCGCATCCGTATGCTCCTCGACTCCTGGGACCAGCAGTCGCTCGCCCAGCAGGAGCAGGTCATCGGCCGTACGAAGGCCACCGGCGCCCCGCTGACCGGCGGCGACGAGACCACCGCCATGGACCTCACCAAGATCGGCGCCGACGGCAGGACGGTCATCCCCGCCAACGCCCACGCCCGGATCTCGGCGCCCGCGCAGAACGGCGGCGCGGCCATGCTGCGGCGCCCGTTCTCCTTCCACGACGGGATCTCCGCCGACGGGACCCCGGACGCGGGGCTGCTCTTCATCTGCTGGCAGGCCGATCCGGCACGCGGTTTCGTCCCCGTCCAGCGCAAGCTCGACCGCGGCGACGCGCTGTCGGAGTTCATCCGGCACGAGTCCAGCGGCCTGTACGCGGTGCCGCCCGGCGCGCGCGCCGGGGAGTACGTGGGGCAGCGGCTGCTCGAGGGATGAACAGCCCAGGTCGCGTCCGGGCCCCGGCATTAGGCTGATCGCATGTCGGCCACCCGCTTCACCTATCTCGGTCCCGAGGGCACGTTCACCGAAGCCGCCCTTCGCACACTGCCCGAAGCCGCGACCCGGGAGCTCGTCCCGATGGTCTCGGTCCCGGCCGCCCTGGACGCCGTGCGCAACGGCGAGGCCGCGGCGGCGCTGGTCCCGATCGAGAACTCGGTGGAGGGCGGGGTCACCTCGACCCTGGACGAGCTGGCTTCCGGCGTGCCGCTGATGATCTACCGCGAGGTGCTGCTCCCGATCGCGTTCGCGCTGCTGGTGCGGCCGGGCACCAAGCTGTCGGACGTCAAGACCGTCACCGGGCACCCGGTCGCGCAGCCGCAGGTGCGCAACTGGCTGCGGGCCAACCTGCCGGACGCGGTGTGGGAGTCGGCCGCCTCCAACGCCGACGGGGCCCGCCTGGTCCAGGAGGGCCGGTTCGACGCCGCCTTCGCGGGCGAGTTCGCGGCCGCCACCTACGGGCTGGTGCCGCTGGTCACCGAGATCCACGACGCGCAGAACGCGGAGACGCGGTTCGTGCTCGTCGGCCGTCCTGCCCGGCCGGCCGCGCCGACCGGCGCCGACAAGACCTCCGTGGTGCTGTGGCTCGGCGACGACCGGCCCGGTGCCCTGCTGGAGCTCCTCCAGGAGTTCGCCGTGCGCGGGGTGAACCTGATGCTGATCCAGTCCCGGCCGACGGGCGAGGGGATCGGCAACTACTGCTTCGCCGTGGACGCCGAGGGGCACATCTCCGACCGCCGCGTGGGCGAGGCGCTCATGGGCCTCAAGCGCACCTGCCCCCAGATCCGCTTCCTCGGCTCCTATCCGCGCGCCGGTGTCGCTCAGGGTGACGTCCAGGGGGCCCGGCCCGGCACCTCGGACGGCGATTTCACGGCGGCCTCGGACTGGCTGACCCGCTGCCTCGACGGGCGCCCGTAGCGCTCCACCCACTGTCCACAGAGTTATCCACAGGAAGAGATGTGAACCTGGGGACAAGTCGACAGAGCAGCATGACAAGGTCGACAAATCGGTCGGGTGGCACAGGTTTCGCGCTGGGGAGCGAGAGGTGAACGGCGTCACCCCCGCATCGTCGATCAACTCTTTGGGGCGAGCCATTCCCACCCGAATGAGTGTGTGAGGGTGGTTTGAACCCTGATTGGGCCCGCCCGCTCCACGCTCGGGATTGATCTATTCCTGTGTCCACAGATGCGGCGCACAGCCTGTGGATAAGCCGGTCCCGGGGGAAATCCCTGTGGACAAGGAACGCCCTCCGGCCCTGCTCAGGGGCGGCCCGGCCGCGGCCGCCGTGCCCCTTTTCGGGGAATGGGACCGGTTTTATCGACTCCGGGGGAACCGCCACTTCCGGTCACCGTGCAGAAGTTTTCCATTCACGGCAATTGGGACATAGCGACACGCAGCGTGATATCGGTGTGATCCCAGGAAGCCCGGCCCGGTAGCCTGGAGGGGTGATTGACCTCCGGCTGCTCCGTGAAGACCCTGACCGTGTCCGCGCCTCGCAGCGCGCCCGTGGAGAGGACGTCGCCCTCGTCGACGCCCTGCTCTCCGCCGACGAGCGCCGCAGGTCCTCCGGCATGCGATTCGACGAACTCCGCAACAAGCAGAGGTCGCTCGGCAAGCTCATCCCCAAGGCCTCTCCGGAGGAGCGGGCGGAGCTGCTGAAGGAGGCCGACCAGCTCAAGCAGGACGTCAAGGCGGCCGAGGCCGAACAGAACGAGGCGGACGAAGCCGCCAAGCAGCTGCTCCTGCAGCTCGGCAACATCGTCCACACCGACGTCCCCGTCGGCGGCGAGGAGGACTTCACCGTCCTCGAGACGCACGGCACCATCCGCGACTTCGCCGCCGAGGGCTTCGAGCCCAAGGACCACCTGGAGCTCGGCGAGTCCCTCGGCGCCATCGACGTCGAGCGCGGCGCCAAGGTGTCCGGCTCGCGCTTCTACTACCTCACCGGCGTCGGCGCCCTGCTGGAGCTCGCGCTCGTCAACGCGGCCATCGCCCAGGCCACCGAGGCCGGCTTCGTCCCGATGCTCACCCCGGCGCTGGTCCGCCCGCGCGCCATGGAGGGCACCGGCTTCCTCGGCCAGGCCGCGGAGAACGTGTACCACCTGGAGGGCGACGACCTCTACCTGGTCGGCACCTCCGAGGTCCCGCTCGCCGCGTACCACATGGACGAGATCATCGACGTGGACAAGCTGCCGCTTCGGTACGCCGGCTTCTCCCCTTGCTTCCGCCGCGAGGCCGGCACGTACGGCAAGGACACCCGCGGCATCTTCCGCGTCCACCAGTTCGACAAGGTCGAGATGTTCTCGTACGTCGCGCCGGAGGAGGCCGAGGCCGAGCACCAGCGGCTCCTGGAGTGGGAGAAGCAGTGGCTGACCAGCCTGGAGCTGCCCTTCCAGGTGATCGACGTCGCCACCGGCGACCTGGGCGCCTCCGCCTCGCGCAAGTTCGACTGCGAGGCGTGGATCCCCACCCAGGGCAAGTACCGCGAGCTGACCTCCGCCTCGAACTGTGACGGCTTCCAGGCCCGCCGCCTGTCGGTCCGCTACCGCGACGGCAAGAAGACCGCGCCGCTGTCCACGCTGAACGGCACCCTGTGCGCCGTCCCGCGCACGATCGTCGCGATCCTGGAGAACCACCAGCAGGCCGACGGAACGGTCCGGGTGCCCCCGGTGCTCCGTCCCTACCTGGGCGGCCGCGAAGTCCTGGAGCCGATCACCAAGTGAGCACGGCCCCGTTCCCGTACAAGCTCGTCGCGACCGACCTCGACGGCACCCTGCTGCGTGGCGACGACACCGTCTCGGAACGCACCCGTGAGGCGCTCGTCGCGGCCACCGCGGCGGGCGCGGCCCACATCATCGTCACCGGCCGTGCCGTGCCGTGGACCCGGCACATCCTGGACGACCTCGGTTACCAGGGCATCGCGGTCTGCGGACAGGGCGCTCAGGTCTACGACGCCGGCGCGCACCGGCTGCTGACCTCGGTGACCCTCGACCGGAAGCTGGCCGCGCTGGCGCTGGAGCGGATCGAGGCCGAGGTGGGCCCGCTGGCTCTGGCCGCCAGCCGCGACGGCGTCGACGGCGAGGTGCTGTTCGGCCCCGGCTACCAGGTGCAGGGCGGCCTTCCGGCGCTCTACCTGGCGGACACCGCCGACGTGTGGACGGCTCCGCTGAACAAGCTCTACATCCAGCACCCCGAGCTGGACGACGACACCCTCGTCAAGGCGGCCCGGGAGACCGTGGGCAGCCTCGTCGACGTGGTCATGGCCGGTCCGGGCGTCGTGGAGATACTGCCGCTGGGGCTGAGCAAGGCCACCGGGCTCTCGCTGGCCGCGCGCCGGCTGGGTGTGAAGGCGGCCGAGACGATCGCCTTCGGCGACATGCCCAACGACATCCCGATGTTCGGCTGGGCCGCGCACGGGGTGGCGATGGCCAACGCCCACGCGGAGCTGAAGGCGGTGGCGGACGAGGTGACCACCTCCAACGAGCAGGACGGCATCGCGGTGGTCCTGGAGCGTCTGCTGGGCGCTGCGTAACCACGTACGGAACCCGGGAAAAGGTCCGGAACAGCCCGCGCCGCGAGGCGCGCTCGAAGTGGCTGTTCCGGACCTTCCTTGTTGCTCCCCGCACCGCTCACTCTGCCCCTGCCGCACGCCTCGTACCAGTCAATTTCCGATGGCGGGTCAGTGGCCACGCGAGCAGTCCGACGGCGAGCGCGATGGCGTGGCCGAGGTCGGTGAAGGTGCCGCCGGTGGCGAGCGGGATGCCGAAGAACGCCAGGGCCCCGGCCAGGTAGAACCAGCGCCAGGGGCCGGGGAGACGGTAGGCCAGCACCCCGATGGCGGTGGCGAGGCCGTAGCTCACGCCGATGTCGACCACGTGGACCATGCTGCGCGGGGCGCGGTTGTCCTGGATGGCCATCAGGACCACCTTCTGACTGATCAGGGTGGCGGTGATGTGGCCGGTCGCGACGATGAAGAGCCAGCGCAGGGTGCCGAGCCAGCGTTCGACATTGGCGTGGAAGACCTCGAAGAGCACGACGTACAGGGGGAGCGAGGACGGGTTCTCGATCCAGAACGCGCTGCTGAGCAGGGCCCGTATGGGGTGGCGGGCGAGCTCGTGGATGTTGCTGCTGTTGCGGTGGAGCAGGACGTGTTCGAGGTGATCGGGCACGATCACGACCACCACGCTGGTGAGGGCGATGATCAGCATCCAGATGTGGGTGCCGGGCGCGGACCGTATCCAGGACCGTATCGGCCTGGACGGCTCGGGCTCGGTGTGCTCGATCATGTCCCCGATGATGCCCCGCGAACCTGTGCCCCGCCTGGCCGGTGGGCCGGGCGGGGCACTGTTTCACGTGAAACATCCGGTGCGGATGCCGGTACCGGTGCCGGGGGCTCTACTCCTCGCCCGCCAGGGTCAGGCGGCGCAGCTTCTGCCCGGCGTAGGCGGTGGCGCCGACGGTGACCGTGATGAGCAGGATCACCGCGGTGGGCAGCCCGACGGTGGCGTCGACGTACCCCTCGCCGGCGACCTTCTGCGCGAGGGCGAGCGCCCACTGCTGGACGCTGAGGGTCTTGGCACCGTCGACGAGGCTACCGAAGAGCGACTCCCAGATCAGCGCGTAGACCAGGCCGAAGACGACCGCGTGCCGGCTGACGGTGCCCAGCAGCAGGAACAGCGCGCTGTAGGCGACCGAGGCGATGAGGGCGGCGACGGTATAGGCGACGGCGATCTGCTGGCCGTTGCCGTTGAGGATGAAGCCGGCGATCAGGGTGGGGATCGCGGAGAAGACCATCGTGACGGCGATCGCGACGATCAGCTTGGTCATGATGATCGTCGGGCGCTTCACCGGCTTGGACAGCAGGTAGACGATCGAACCGTCGTCGATCTCCGGTCCGATGGCGCCGGTGCCGGCGATGACGCCGATCAGCGGGACCATCGTGGCCAGGGCGAAACCGCCGAGGAGATCGGCGGCGACCTTGTCGTCCAGGCCGGTGAAGGCGCGGACGGCGACGGAGATGAGGATCAGCAGGGCGGGCAGCGCGAAGAGGATCAGCGCGCGGCGGCGGCCGAGGAGGGCCCGGTAGGTGAGCCGGGCAACGGTGGGGTTGTACATGGGTGCCAGCTCCTTCAGGCCGCGACGAGGTAGGAGAAGACCGACTCGAGGGACTCGTCGGAAGGCGAGACCGTCAGCAGCCGGATGCCGTGCTCGCGGGCGACCCGCGGCAGCAGCTGGGTGAAGCGCCCGAAGTCGACGGCCTGGATGCGCAGGGCGCCTTCCTTCAGGTCGACCTCGATCCCGGCGGTGGACGGGTCGGCGATCAGGGCCGCGGCGAGCACCCGGTCGTCGGAGGAGCGGACGAGGTAGCGGTGCGGGCGGTCCGTCATCAGGCGGCGGATCTTGCGGAAGTCACCGGAGGCGGCGTGCCGGCCGGCGACGACCACCTCGATGTGGGAGGCGAGCTGCTCGACCTCCTCCAGGATGTGCGAGGAGAACAGCACGGTGCGGCCGTCGTCGCCCATCCGCCGCAGCAGGTCCATGAGCTGCATGCGCTGGCGCGGGTCCATGCCGTTGAACGGCTCGTCGAGCAGGAGCACGGACGGGTCGTGGACGAGGGCGGAGGCCATCTTCACGCGCTGGCGCATGCCCTTGGAGTACGTGGAGATCTTGCGGTCCTGCGCGTACTCCATCTCGACCGTGGCCAGGGCCCGCTGGGCGTCCACGTCGCCGAGACCGTGCAGTTCGGCGTTGGCGACGACGAACTCCCGGCCGGTGAGGAAGTCGTACATGGCCTCGCGCTCGGGCACCACGCCGATCTGCTTGTAGACCTGCTCGTTCTGCCAGATCGGGGTGCCGTCGAGGGTGACCTTGCCCGTGGAGGGGGCGAGGAAGCCGCCCATCATGTTGATGAGGGTGGACTTGCCCGCGCCGTTGGGGCCGAGCAGGCCGGTGACGCCGGGACCGATGCGCATGGTCACGTCGTTGACGGCGACGACGTTCCCGAACCAGCGGGAAGTGTGGTCGATGTCGATGATGGTCACAGCCCGGCCTTCCGGTAGCGGGCCATCAGGGCGGCGTAGGAGCCGGCGATCAGGCCGAGGATGACGAGCAGGTAGACGGAACCGGCGGCGGCCGAGGGGGCCTCCTGGCCGGGGAAGGCGGAGGTGGCGCCGAGGAAGGCCGCCTGGAATCCGTCGATGAGGCTGATCGGGGAGAACAGCCCCAGCCACTCGACGACTCCGGTCGAGCCGGTGCCGTAGGCGATGCCCTGGACGGCGGACACGGCGCCGTAGGGGATCACGAGCACGCCGATGATCGCGGCGACGCCGAAGCCGCGGCGCGGGGTGAGCGCGGCCATGACCAGGCCGAGGCCGGAGAAGAGCAGCGAAAGCAGCAGTACCGACACCAGTCCCTGCCCGAATCCCTTGGTCTGGTCGCCGAAGTCGAACTTCGCGAGCAGCGAGCCGATGTACATGATCAGCAGCGGCGTGGCGGTGAGGATGAACATGGCCGAGGCCATCGCCGCGAACTTGGCCACCACGTAGTCCACGCGCTCGATGGGGCGCGAGAAGTAGAGCGGCACCGTCTTGAAGCGCAGGTCCCGGGAGACCGACTGGGGTGCCTGGGACGCGAGGTAGAGGCCGATGATCACCTGGGTGGTCAGGGCGTACGTCGTGTACTTGATCGGCAGGTCGGTGGAGCCGGGCACGGCGATGGCGACCGCGACGAGGATCAGCGCGGGAACGCACATGACCGCGAAGAGCAGCATCGGCAGCACCTTGGACTTGGCCGAGCGGCCGAGTCCGTAGGCACCGCGCAGGGACTGCGCGAACAGCGACTTGCGGGCGTAGGAGCGGCCGAGCCGGGGGCCGTCGTAGGACCGGTAGCCGATGTTGTGGATCTGGGTCGAGGTGTCAGGCGCCATCGGAACCGGCTCCCTTCTGCTGGGTGGCGGACTGTGCGGCGGCCATGTTGGCCGCCCACGCGGCGGACCGGGCCGAGGCCTGGGCGGCCGTCGCGTCGCTGTCGCGGAAGACCTCCGCGATGTGGTGGCGGCGCTGCTCCATGCGGACCAGGCCGAGGCCGAGGTCGGCCACGGTGTCGCGGACCACGTCGTACGTGGCTTCGCCGGTGGCCTCGACGAGGAGGATGTGGCCGGCCCCGGGCAGGCCCTCCTCCTCGCCCGCGTGCAGCGTGACCCCCGCCGCGGTGAGGGCTCCCCGCAGGGCGGCGGTGCCGTCCGGGTGGGCGTCGGAGTCGGTGACCTCGACCGCGAGGGTCGTGGTGGTCTGCGTGAAGTCGCTGGTGGAGCTGGAGCGCAGCAGCTTGCCGCCGTCGACGACCACCACGTGGTCGCAGGTGCGCTCCAGCTCTCCGAGGAGGTGGGAGGTGACCAGGACCGAGATGCCGAAGTCGGTGTAGACGCGGCGGATCAGGCCCAGCATCTCGTCGCGGCCGACCGGGTCGAGTCCGTTGGTGGGCTCGTCGAGGAGGACCAGCTGCGGGTCGTGGACCAGCGCCTGGGCCAGTTTGACGCGCTGCTTCATGCCGGTGGAGTAGCCGCCGATGGGCCGGTAGCGCTCCTCGTACAGCCCCACGTGGCGCAGGGTGTCCGCGGTGCGCTCACGCGCCGCGGTCGGCGGGAGCCCGGACATGCGCGCCATGTGCACGACGAACTCGGTGGCCGAGACGTCGGGGGGCAGGCAGTCGTGTTCGGGCATGTAGCCGACGCGCTCGCGGATCGCGCTGCCGTGCGTGGCGACGTCGAGTCCGAGCACCGCGGCGGTGCCCTCGGTGGCGGGGGAGAGTCCCAGCAGAATCTTGATCAGCGTGGACTTGCCGGCCCCGTTGGCGCCCACGAGTCCGGTTACGCCGGGCCCGATGTCCAGGGAGAGCCGGTCGAGAGCGGTCACTCGGGGGTACCGCTTGCTCAGGCTTTCGGTCGCGATGACAGTCACGTCACCGACGTTAGTGGCGCGGGACGGCCCGATCGTCAGACCTGGAGCCCGATCCTTCCTCCGCCTTCAGGACTACGCACCCGGACGGAAGGCTGACTCAAGGCTGACGCGCACCGGACAAGTTTGTCCACAGGTCCGTGCACGGGCCTTGACGTGATCTCCGGTCATTGTCACATTCATCAGTGTCAACTTACGGGCGCGTACGGCTACACGGACGGACGGCTGGCATGGCTGGGGACACCAAGCAACGCACCACAGAACTCTCCGCCGAACTGCGCGGGTTCAAGGAAGTGCAGCGCCTCTCCTACGAGTGCGCGGAGGCCGTCGCGGCGCAGCTGCGCCCCGGGGTCACCGAGCGCGAGGCCGCGCGGATGCAGCGCGAGTGGCTGCGGGAGCGCGGGGTGCGGGACTGGTTCCACATGCCGTTCGCGTGGTTCGGCGACCGCACCGCCTTCACGAACTTCAAGATCCCCCTGCAGTTCTTCCCGACGAACCGGGCCCTGGAGCCGGGGATGCCGTTCATCCTCGACATGGCCCCGGTCTACAAGGGCTACACCGCCGACATCGGGTACTCGGGCAGCCTCGGCCTCAACCCGGTGCAGGACCGCCTCATGTCCGACCTGAAGGCGCACCGCGCGCTGATCCTGGACCAGGTGCGCGAGCGCCGTTCCCTGCGCGACATCTACGAGGACGTCGAGCGGCTGATGATCGCCCAGGGGTACGCGAACCGGCACCGGGCCTACCCCTTCGGCGTCATCGCGCACAAGATAGACCGGGTCAAGGAGCGGCGCTGGTCGCCGACCGCGTTCGGGTTCGGCACCCAGGCCCTGAAGGGGCTGGCCTCGGACGCCCTGCACGGCCACCGCGAGGGCTGGTCCCCGCTCTGGAGCCCGTACCACTTCTCCGACCACCCGCCGCAGCCCGGCCTGTGGGCGGTGGAACCGCACCTGGGCTTCCGGGGCACCGGCGCGAAGTTCGAGGAGATCCTGGTCGTCACCGACTCCCGGGACCCCGAGGAGAGCGCGTTCTGGCTGGACGACGATCTGCCGCACGTGCGGCGCTGGGCTGAGGAGAAGGCGGCATGAGCGGGATGACGGACACGGGTCTGGCGGGCGCGCGCGAGCGCTGGGTGAGCACCGGCGGGGTCGAGCTGTGCGTCGTCGAGCTCGGTGACGCGCAGCGGCCGACCGTGGTGCTGGTGCACGGGTACCCGGACAGCAAGGAGGTCTGGTCGGAGGTGGCAGAGCGCCTTGCCTCCCGCTTCCACGTCGTGCTCTACGACGTACGCGGCCACGGGCGCTCCACTGCCCCGCAGCCGCTGCGCGGCGGCTTCACCCTGGAGAAGCTGACCGACGACTTCCTGGCGGTCGCGGACGCGGTCAGCCCGGACCGCCCGGTCCACCTGGTCGGGCACGACTGGGGCTCCGTGCAGGGCTGGGAGTTCGCGACGGTGGCCCGCACCGAGGGCCGCATCGCCTCCTTCACCTCGATGTCGGGGCCCTCGCTCGACCACTTCGGGCACTGGATCAAGAAGCGGATGGCGCGGCCCACCCCGCGCCGGGCGGCCCAGCTGCTGAACCAGGGCGCCAAGTCCTGGTACGTGTACATGCTGCACACGCCCGTGCTGCCGGAGCTCGCCTGGCGCGGACCGCTCGGCAAGCGGTGGCCGAAGATGCTCCAGCGGCTGGAGAACGTCCCGGCCGGGAACTACCCCACGGCCTCGCTGCCCTCCGACGCCGCGCACGGCGCCTGGCTCTACCGGGACAACATCCGGCCCCGGCTGCGCCGGCCGCGCGCCGACGCGTACGCGCACGCACCGGTCCAGCTGATCACCCCGACCGGGGACGCCTTCCTGTCCGAGCGGCTCTACGACGAGCTGGAGCTGTGGGCCCCGGACCTGGTGCGGCGCACCCTGCCGGCCAAGCACTGGGTGCCCCGGACCCGGCCCGACCAGCTGGCCGCGTGGATCACCGAGTTCGTCACCGACCGGGAGGAGCCGGCCACACGGGCGCCCGAGCAGAAGGCCCCGGGCAGGTACGCCGACCGGTTCGGCGGCCAGCTGGTCCTGGTCACCGGCGCCGCCAGCGGCATCGGCCGGGCCACCGCCTTCGCGTTCGCCGAGGCCGGCGCCCGCGTGGTGTGCGTGGACCGGGACGCCGAGGGCGCGGCCCGCACCGCCGACATGGCCCGGCTCGTCGGGTCGCCGCAGGCGTGGGGCGAGTGCGTGGACGTCAGCGACGAGCAGGCGATGGAGAAGCTCGGCGCGAAGGTCGCCGCCGAGTACGGGATCGTCGACGTCCTGGTCAACAACGCCGGGATCGGCCTTTCCGGTCCGTTCCTGGAGACGACCTCCGAGGACTGGAAGAAGGTCCTCGACGTCAACCTGTGGGGGGTCATCCACGGCTCGCGGATCTTCGGCAAGCAGATGGCCGAGCGCGGCCAGGGCGGGCACATCGTCAACACCGCCTCCGCCGCCGCCTACCTGCCGTCCAGGACGCTGCCCGCCTACAGCACCTCCAAGGCGGCGGTGCTGATGCTGAGCGAGTGCCTGCGCGCGGAGCTGGCCTCGCAGTCGATCGGGGTCTCGGCGATCTGCCCCGGCATCGTCAACACCAACATCACCGCCACCTCCCGCTTCGCCGGGGTGGACGAGGCCGAGGAGAAGCGCCGCCAGCAGAAGTCCTCCCGCCTGTACGGGCTGCGCAACTTCCCGCCGGAGAAGGTCGCCGACGCGATCCTCCTCGCGGTGGTGAAGAACCAGGCCGTGGTCCCGGTGACTCCCGAGTCCAAGGGCGCCCTGTGGATGTCCCGGTTCGCCCCGGGCACCCTGCGCAGGCTGGCGAGGCTGGAGCCCAAGCTGTGAGCGCGTACGCGATCGCGCCGCGCAGGGTGGCCTTCGACTGGAAGACCACCCCGCTGCACTGGATACCGGACGAGCCCACGGCCACCCACGTCATCAACGTGCTGCACCTGCTGCTGCCCGCCGGCGAGCGGTGGTTCGTGAAGGTCTTCAAGGAGGGCCTGCCGCTGGTCACCGATCCGGTGCTGCGCAAGGACGTGAAGGGGTTCATGGGCCAGGAGGCCACGCACAGCGTGCAGCACTCCTACGTCCTGGAACACCTCGCCGAACAGCGGCTGCCCACCGAGGCGTACACGAAGTACGTGGACCTCCTCTTCGAGAGGCTGCTGGGGGAGACCCCGCCCTTCGGGGCGCCGATCACGGCCCAGGAGTGGCTGCGCTTCCGGCTCTCCCTGATCGCCGCGATCGAGCAGTTCACGGCGGTCCTCGGGGACTGGGTGCTGCACGCCGAGGGGCTGGACCGGGCCGGCGCGGACGAGGTCATGCTCGATCTGCTGCGCTGGCACGGCGCGGAGGAGGTGGAGCACCGCTCCGTCGCCTTCGACATGTACCAGCACTGCGGCGGCGCGGGTCTGCCCCGCTACGCGCGCCGGATCGAGGGCATGGTCGTCGTGGCCCCGGTGCTGGCCTGGCTGTGGGTCTGGGGGACCTCGTACCTCCTGCGCAACGACCCCGAACTGCCCGGCCGGCAGCGCTATTCGCTGCGCGAGCACAACCGTGCCGTGGCCAAGGGTCTGCTGCCCACCTGGAGAGAGCTCGGCATGGCCATACCCCGCTACCTGCGGCGGTCGTACCATCCCTCGCAGGAGGGCTCGCTGCGCAGGGCGGTCGAGTACCTTGCGGCTTCGCCTGCCGCCCGGACCGCGGCGGGCGCGGTCGGCCGAGCCGCCATGTCGTAGGGAGCCGGGGTTGTCCGAGCAGGCAGTAGCCGAGTACCGGATCGAGGATCTGGCGCACCACAGCGGTGCGACCGTCCGTACGATCCGGGCGTACCAGGATCGCGGTCTGCTGCCGAAGCCGGAGCGGCGCGGCCGTTCCAACGTCTACCGGGACACGCATCTGGCGCGGCTGCGCCAGATCGCCGACCTGCTGGACCGCGGGTACACCCTGGCCTCCATCAAGGAACTGCTGGAGGCCTGGGACGCGGGCCGCGGGCTCGGCGGTGTCCTCGGGCTCGTCGCCGAGGTGCACGGGCCGTGGACCGACGAGGAGGCTGCCCGGATCACCCGGGACGAGCTGAACGACCGGTTCGGCGGCAAGCCCGACGACGAAGCGGTGGGCGAGGCCTGCGAACTGGGTGTGCTGGAGCGGATTCCGGGGCGCCCGGACCAGTACCTGGTGCCCTCTCCGCAGGAGCTGGCGGTGGCGGCCGAGCTGTACGCCGCGGGGGTGCCGCTGCCCGCGATCACCGGTCACCTGCGGGAGCTGCGCGGCCAGGTCGAGCACATCGCCTCGCGCTTCCTGGAGTTCACCACGGAGCACGTCTTCGCCCGCTACCTGGGTTCCGTCCCGCCGACGGACTCGGACGCGGCCGAGGCGGCCACGATGGTGCGCAGACTGCGGCCGCTGGCCCAGCAGACGGTGGACGCGGAACTGGCGCGGGCGATGCGCCTCTTCGCGACCCGGCACCTGCAGCGGCACCTGGGGGCCGTCGGGACGCCCCAGCCCTCGGGTCCGGCCCCCGTGGCGCTGCCTGCGGAGACCGTGCGGGCGGTGCAGGAACTGGTGGGCGCCGATCACGTGGCGGAGTTCGTCCGGGCCGCCACGGAACGGGAGCTGCAGGCCCGGACCATGAACGATCTGGCGAGCCGCGGCGGCCGGTAGTGCTCGATCAGTAGTCCACAGGGCGGATCACGCTTTTGCCGCCGAAACCGGCGCAAAGGGCTGTGGACAACTCCGCCCGCCCTGTGGGGAACTACGCCCCAGGGGTCAGCCGATGCTCTGGAACGCCGGACCTGACTGCCCGGTTTCGGCCACCGGACGGCTGATCCCGGCCGGGCCGGTCACATCGGCCGGGCCGGTCGCGTCCGTCGCGTGCGCCACGTCCGTCGTGTCGATGGTGTCGGCGACGTCGGCCACGTCGCCCTTCGCCGACCCGCCGCCCGCGACGGCCCGGCGGGTGTTCCCGTAGAGCAGGGTCGCGAGCGCCAGGCCGACTATTCCGCCGAGCAGCTGGGCGGCGACGAACCCGGGCAGCGACTGCGGGGCGATGCCGGTGAAGGAGTCGCTGAAGCTGCGCCCGATGGTGCCGGCCGGGTTGGCGAAGGAGCCCGAGGAGGTGAACCAGATCGCGGCGGCGATGTACGCGGCGACCGCGGCCGGGATCAGCTTCGGACGGCCTATGTGCCCCAGGCCCTGGATCACGAGGACCAGTCCGGCCGTGGCCACGACCTCCCCGACGAGCAGGTGCCCGCCGTCGCGGACCTGGGTGGAGAAGGTGCCCGGGACGCGGCCGAACATCGCCTCCGCGAGGACGGCGCCGCCGATGGCCCCGGCGGTCTGGGCGGCGGCGTAGACCAGGGCCTCGCGGCCGTCGAGCCCTTCGCCGCCGGTGCGCCGGCCCCACCAGGCGGTGAGGGTGACCACCGGGTTGAGGTGGGCGCCGGAGAGCGGGCCGAAGAGCGTGATGATCAGCCCGAGCCCGATGGCGGAGGCCAGCGAGTTGGCGACGAGGGCGACGCCGATGTCGGCGGTGAGGGCGGCGGCCTGGATTCCGGACCCGATCACCACCACGAGCAGCGCGGCGGTGCCGATGAGCTCGGCGGCCGCTCGGCGCGACAGAGACGTACTGTTTGTCATATTTTCTTCCCCTTGGGCGACAGCTCAGCGGAAAATGTATTCCGTATCTTGGAAACGCGATAGAGGGGGTCCAGGTTCGGAGCGACGGCGGAAAATCGCTGCGCCACCCGCCGCCGAGGCGGCACCCTGGGCGAATGGACGACAGACGCACCGTGAAGGTGTCCAAATACGTCTCGAAACACCTGCGCCATCAGCCGGAACGGATCGGACTGGTGCTCGATCCACAGGGCTGGGTGGAGATCGACGATCTGCTGGGCGCGGCGGCCGCCCACGGATTCCCCATCAGCCGGGCCGAGCTGGACCACGTGGTCGCCGCCAACGACAAGCAGCGCTTCGCCGTCGACGGCACCCGGATCCGGGCCAGCCAGGGCCACACCGTTCCCGTGGACCTCGGGCTGCCGGAGGCCGAACCGCCCGCGTACCTCTACCACGGCACCGTCGCCGCCGCCCTGGACGCGATCCGCGCCGAGGGGCTGCGCCCGATGGCCCGCCACCACGTCCACCTGTCCCCCGACCGGGAGACCGCGACCCGCGTGGGCGCACGGCGCGGGCGGCCCGTGGTCCTCAGCGTGGACGCGGGGGCGATGCGCGCCGCCGGACACGTCTTCCGGATCAGCGCCAACGGGGTGTGGCTCGTGGATTGCGTGCCCCCGCAATTCCTCCGCTTCCAGTAAGGCCGGAAGCACGGCGGAAAGCGGAACGGCAAGAGCGGAATTCACCGAGGGATTGTCGGATCATCCCCCTACCCTGTTCCTCATTCCGGGATCTGTGAGGGGGGGTACCTCGCGGTCGCCGAACCATCCACACCAGCACGCGAGGTGACGCACCATGACATCCACACCACCTTCCTCACCGGTCCCTTCCGATCCCGCGGCGAACACCTTCCAGGTCGATCTGCGCGGCCTGGTCGACCTGCTCTCCCACCACCTCTACTCCAGCCCGCGCGTCTACGTCCGCGAGCTGCTGCAGAACGCCGTCGACGCGGTCACCGCCCGGCACGCGCTCGACCCCGACGCCGAGATCCGCATCCGCTTGTCGGCCGCCGGGAACCGGGTGACCATCGAGGACAGCGGCATCGGCCTGACCGCCGCCGAGGCCCACTCCCTCCTCGCCACCATCGGGCGCAGCTCCAAGCGCGGTGGGGACCACGGCCTGGAGACCACCCGCCAGGAGTTCCTCGGCCAGTTCGGCATCGGCCTGCTCGCCTGCTTCGTCGTCGCCCGCCAGATCCGCGTGGTCACCCGCTCCGCCCGCGACCTCCAGGCCGCGCCCGTCGAATGGCTGGCCACCGACGACGGCTCGTACACCGTCCGCGAACTGCCCGCCGAAGCCCGCCCGGAGCCCGGTACGACCGTCATCCTGGAGGCCCGCCCGGGCGCCGAGGAATGGGTCGTCCCCGCCAAGGTCGAACAGCTCGCCCGCGACTACGGCTCGCTCCTGCCCTACGCCATCACCTTCGACGACGGCTCCGGAGCCGAGCCGCGGCCGGTCACCGACCGGCCCGCCGTATGGGACCGGGCGTTCCCCACCCCCGCCGCCCGCCGCGTCGCGCTCGCCGGGCACTGCGCGGGGCTCTTCGGTTTCACCCCGCTCGACAGCATCGACCTCGACCTGCCGGTCGCCGGCGTGCGCGGAGTCGCGTACGTCCTGCCCGAGCCGACCAGCCCCGGCCACCGGTCCGGGCACCGGGTCCACCTCAAGGGCATGCTGCTGACCGACAAGGCCGACAACCTGCTGCCCGACTGGGCGTTCTTCGTCCGCGCCGTCATCGACACCGACACGCTGCGGCCGACCGCCTCCCGCGAGAACCTGTACGACGACGAGACCCTGGCCGCCGTGCGCGAGGCCCTGGGCAGCCGCGTCCGCGCCTGGCTCGCCGAGCTCGCCGCGAGCGAACCCGAGCGGCTGGCCGCCTTCCTGAGCGTCCACCACCTCGGCGTGAAGTCGATGGCCCGGCACGACTCCGAGCTGCTCGGCCTGATGCTGCCCTGGCTGCCGTTCGAGACCAGCGACGGCTCGATGAGCCTGGAGGAGTTCGCGGCCGCCCACAACGAGCTCCACTTCACGCGCACGGTCGAGGAGTTCCGCCAGATCGCCCCGATCGCGGCCGCCCACGGTCTCGGCATCGTCAACGCCGGCTACACCTACGACGCGGACCTGCTGGCCCTGCTGCCCTCCGTACGGCCGGACCTCAAGATCATCGAGCTCGACGCGGGAGCCGTCACCGAACGCCTCGACCCGGTCCCCACCTCCGCCGAATTGGCCCTGGCCCCCTTCCTGGCCACCGCCCGCACCCGGCTCGAACCCCAGAGCTGCGACGTGGTCCTGCGCGCCTTCCAGCCCGTGTCCATCCCCGCGCTCTACCTGGACGACCGCCAGGCCCGCCAGGAACGCGACCGCAACGCCGCCCTCGACAGCGCCGACTCGCTGTGGAGCGGAATCCTCGGCGCGCTGCGCGGCTCCGCCCCGCGCGCCCGCCTCGTCCTCAACCACAACAACCCGCTGATCCGCCGGATCTCCGCCCTCCCCGACGAGTCGCTGACCGGCACCGCCGTGGAATCGCTCTACGGCCAGGCCCTGCTGATGTCCCAGCGGCCGCTGCGCCCGGCCGACTCCACGCTGCTCAACCGGGCCTTCCTCGGGCTCCTGGAATGGGCGACGCATCCCGGTGCCGGCACCGACACCCAGGAGGACCGCACGTGAGCACGACGACCCCGGCGGAGATCCGTCAGGCGCTCTACGAGAACCAGCGCCTCCCCAACGGAGCCGCGCGCAGCGCACAGGCGGAGGCGCTGACGGGCGCCGCCGAAACCTGCGGCGACAGCAGCGTGTTCCGCCAGGCGCTCCTCAACCAGATCGACGCCTACGAGTACAGCTCCGAGCGGACCCGCATGGTGGTCCCGTTCGCCCGGCTGCTCCAGGAGTACGACCGCGACCCGGGCGCCTTCGACAGGGGCGAGGCGCACTCGCTGTTCTGGCGGTTCAAATGGGTGTCGGGCCAGCTGGTCAGCTCCCCCGAGATCCCGCTGTCCTCGGTCACCGGCTGGCTGGAGGACATGGAGCGGCGCTACCGGATCGCCGGATACGGCGAGCGCGCGGTGCGCCAGTCCGAGTTCTACCTCGCCGACGCCACCGGCGACGACGAGCGGGCGGAGCGGGCCGTCAGGCGCTGGCAGGCCGCCGATCGCGACGCGATGAGCGACTGCCACGCCTGCGAGACCAACTCCCAGGGCTGGTTCTGGGCGGGCCGCGGCGACGACGCGAAGGCCGTCGCCGTCTGGGAGCCGGTACTGGCGGGCAAGCAGAGCTGCCTGGAGGAGCCCCACCGGGTGCTCGCCCGCTCCCTGCTTCCCCTGGTCCGGCTCGGCCGCGACGCCGAGGCCCGCGCCCACCACCTGCGCGGTTACCGCCTGGCGCGGGGCAACGAGAGCCTGCTGCGCTCCATCGGCGAGCACATCGAGTTCTGCGCGCTGACCGGCAACGAGGCCCGCGGGCTGGAGATCCTGGCCGAGCACGCGGCCCGCCTGGGGCCGCTGGTCGACGTCGAGGCCCAGCTGCGGTTCTACGGCGGCATCCTCGTGCTGCTGCGCCGCCTCGGCGAACTCGGGCACGGAGCGGACCCGGCCGTCACCTACGAGGGCACCACGCGCACGGTCGACGAGCTCCACGCGGTCCTGCGCGAGGACGCCCTGGCGATCGCCCGGCGCTTCGACGAGCGCAACGGCACCACCCGGGTCTCCGACCGGCTCCTCGAACGCATCGGGCAGGCTCCGCTGCGGGCCGCCCTGCCGCTGGGGGTGCGCAGCCCGGCGCTGCCGCCGCCGACGGCCGCCGTCACCCCCGTACGGATGGTGGTGCGTACGCCGTCCTCGGCCTCGGTGGAGGGCATCGCGGAGCTGGTGGAACGGGCCCGCGCCGCGCGGGACCTCGGACATCCCGGCGCGGACGCGCTGTGGGCCGAGGTGGCGGCGCGCCCCGAGGCCGGTGCCGACCCGTTGACCGCCGCCGACGTCGCGGACCACCGGGCCCTGGAGGCCGCGCGGGCCGGGGCCGACGGAGCCGCGGAACTGCTGGCCGGCGTACGCGAGGGCTACCTGGCGCTCGGGCTGGCCGAGCGTGCGGCCCTGGCCGAGCTGCGGATCGCGACCGTGGCCGCGCAGTCCGGGGCCGGGGCGGGGGAGCTGCGCGGGCTGATCGCCGTGGCCCTGCGCGCGGCCGAGGCACTGGACGCGGACGAGCCGCTGCGCGGGCGGCGGATCGCGTACGCGGAACTGACCTCGATCCGGGTGGAGTCGTACCTGCGCTCGCTCGAGGCCACCGGGGAGCACGGACACGACGGGCACGGGCACGCCGACGCGCACGGGCACGGGGAACTGGCCGCCGAGCTCGCCGACTTCGTCGACGCCTACGGGCCGACCCTGCCGGACGTGGCGGCGGAGGCCGAGGAGATGCTGGGCCGTCTCGCGCTCGCGCAGGGCGATCCGGAGCGGGCCGTGGCCCTGCTCGCCTCGTCCGCCGACCGGTCGCGGGCGGCGGAGCGGCCCTGGCTGGCCGTGGACCCGCTGGTGCTGCGGGCCGGGGTGCTGATGTCGCTGGACCGCCCCGAGGAGGCCGAAGAGGCCGCGCGCGCCGGACTGGCCGATGCGGCGGAGGCCACCGACCCGGAGACGCAGGGCGTCGTACGGCTCACCCTGGCCGACATCCTGCTGCGCCGGGGCGGGGCGGACGCGGAGGCCACCGGGCACGCCCTGGAGGCGGCGCACTGGTTCGACCAGGCGGGCCTCTCCGCCGACGGCGGGGCCCAGGCCCGGCTGCTGCTCGCCCGGGGCCACGCCCGGGAGGGCCGTACGGCCGAGGCGGCCGAGGTACTCCAGTCGACGCTGCCGGACCTGCTGCAGCACGGCGAGGGCCAGACCGTCTCCGTACGGGAGTTCCTGGGCGACCTGCTGCGCGACCTGGGGGACTCCCGGGGCGCGGCGGAGCAGTACCTGCTGGCGGCGGAGGTGACCAAGGACTGGGAGGACCCGCGCCCGCAGGCCCGCTTCGCCCAGGCCGCGGCCGACCGGCTCTCCGAGGCACAGCTGATCCCCGAGGCGGTCGCCGCGTACGAGAGGGCGCTCGACCTGCACCGGCAGTCGAAGGACGCGCCCGTCCCGGAGGTCCGCATCCTGCGCTCGCTGGCCTGGCTGGGGCTGCGCGAGGAGGTCACCGACGCGGCGGTGGCACGGGCCCGGGCGCGGATGGACGAGGCTGCGGAGGTGCTCGGCGCCGCGCTGGCCGAAGCCCCGCTGGACACCGGGCTGCGGGCGGAGCTGGCCGAGACCTGGAACCAGACGGCCCAGATCCTCGACCGCCGGGTCAACGCCCACGACGAGGACGACTTCGACGAGGACCTCGACGAGGAACTCGAGGAGGACCGGGGCGAGGCGGGGCGGGACGCGGACGGCCCCGCCGAGCCGCTCGGCGCGGCGGAGCTGGAGGCCCTGCGGCTGGACGAGGTCCGGCTCTGGGAACGGGCCGCCGCCCTCTACGCCGAGCTGGGTCCGGACCATCTGGCGGCTCGGTACCACTGCGTGAACAACGCCGCCTGGACCGAGCAGGAACTGGGCCGGCCCGAAGCGGGCGCCGCCCGGATCGGGGCGCTGGCGGACGAGGTCCGGGCGCTGCCCGAGGGCACGGCACCGGAGTGGCTCCTGCACAGCGCCGAAAGCACCCGGGACCACCTGCTGCGCGCCTCGTCCTGACGCGGCTCCCCGCTGCCCCGGCCGCCCCGCCCCACCCCACCCCGCCCCGAAGCGATGACGGCGGGGGCGGCCGGGGTGACCGGATCGGGCCGCGGCGGCGGCAGCGGCGATGGGCCGCCAACGGCTCCCGTCAGCCCAGCTGGGCGAGCCCCTCGGTGGCGATGCGCTCGAAGACCTCCTGGTCCGCGGCGAAGTCGGACTCGGGGATCGGCCAGTGGATCACCAGCTCCGTGAAGCCGAGCTCCTGGTGGCGGCCCGCGAAGTCGACGAACGCGTCCACCGACTCCAGCGGGCGGCCCCGGTCCGGGGTGAAGCCCGTGAGCAGCACCTTGTCCAGCTCGGCCACGTCCCGGCCGGTCTCCGCGCACGCCTTGCCGAGCTTGGAGATCTGGCCCCGGAGGGCCTCCACCGAATCCTCCGGCGTGCCCTGCTCGAAGATCTTCGGGTCACCCGTGGTCACCCACGCCTGTCCGTACCGCGCGGCGAGCTTCAGGCCGCGCGGGCCGGTCGCGGCGACGGCGAACGGCAGCCGCGGCCGCTGCGTGCAGCCCGGGATGGTGCGGGCCTCCACGGCCGAGTAGAAGGTGCCCTCCTGAGAGACGTCCGCCTCGGTGAGCAGCCGGTCGAGCAGCGGCAGGAACTCCCCGAAGCGGTCGGCCCGCTCCTTCGGGGTCCAGGCCTCCTGGCCGAGCGCCGTGGCGTCGAAGCCGTTGCCGCCGGCCCCGATGCCGAGGGTGACCCGGCCGCCCGAGATGTCGTCGAGGGACATCAGCTCCTTGGCCAGCGTCACCGGATGACGGAAGTTCGGCGAGGTGACGAGCGTGCCCAGGCGCAGGCGCTCCGTCGCCGTCGCGGCGGCCGTGAGGGTCGGCAGCGCGCCGAACCACGGCCCGTCCCGGAAGGTCCGCCAGGACAGGTGGTCGTAGGTGTAAGCGGCGTGGAACCCCAGTTCCTCGGCCCGCTGCCAGCGGTCGCGTCCCCCCTCGTTCCAGCGGTGGACGGGAAGGATCACGGTGCTCAGGCGCAGAGTCATGCCCCGAGCCTACGACCGCCAGCCCGCCCCTCGTCACGCCGTGCACCCGGCGTGCCCTCGCCGCGGCAGGAGCGGAACAGGGCATGGGCCCCGACCGCCAGGACCTCACCCACCAGTACCGGCTCGCGCTCCGGATCGACGTCGGCCGCCCGGTCGCAGGCCGCGCAGAGCGCCATCCTGAGGGTCCCCACCCACTTGGCGTGCGGGCTTCCACAGGCGTCACAGTCCGACTTCCGAGCTGAAGGGATGAGCACGGCGCCCCCCGTGTGACGTCGTCGAAATCGGCGAGGAGATCCTTCCACCCGCCACTGACAACCATGTGGCGATGTTTCACGTGAAACATCCCCACCGGCGGCACGTCCGATGTTTCACGTGAAACATCGCCCCCGTCGGCATGGGCGAAGATGGGGTCGTGACCTCGGCTCCTCAGCGCCCGGACGGGCCCACCTCCGCTTCCCGGACCACCCCCATCCCCCGGCTCATCGCCACCGATCTCGACGGCACCCTGCTCCGCGACGACAAGTCCGTCTCGGAGCGCACCGTCGCC
Organism: Streptomyces sp. NPDC054956; assembly: GCF_053609185.1. Taxonomy (NCBI): domain Bacteria; kingdom Bacillati; phylum Actinomycetota; class Actinomycetes; order Kitasatosporales; family Streptomycetaceae; genus Streptomyces; species Streptomyces sp. NPDC054956. The sequence goes on from NZ_JBSGXB010000001.1 coordinate 56,359, forward strand.
GCGCTCGCGGCCGCCGAGGAGGCCGGTATCGCGGTGTTCTTCGTGACCGGACGCCCGGCCCGCTGGATGGGCGTCGTCAGCGACCACGTCCAGGGCCACGGCCTGGCGATCTGCGCGAACGGCGCCGCCGTGGTCGATCTGCACGCCATCGGCCCGGTCCCCACCGGGCGGGAGTTCGTGCAGGTCAGGCCGCTGCCCCGGATCACGGCGCTGAAGGTGGTGGAGGCCCTGCGGGCCGCCGCCCCCGGCACCTCGTTCGCCGTGGAGATGACCACCGGCATCAACTACGAGCCTGCCTACCCGCCGTTCTTCCAGGACCCCGGCGCCAATGTCGCCACCGCCGAGCAGTTGCTGGAAGAGGACAGGGACGAGGACTCGGCGCCCGTCCTGAAGGTGCTCGCCCACCACTCCGAACTGGCTCCGGACGAGTTCCTGGCGCTGGCCCGCTCCGTCGCCGGCGCGTACGCCTCGATCACCCGGTCCAGCCCGACCTCCCTGCTGGAGATCAGCGGTCCGGGTGTCTCCAAGGCCAGCACCCTGGCGCTGTGCTGCGAGGAACGCGGCATCTCTCCGGCCGAGGTGGTCGCCTTCGGCGACATGCCGAACGACGTGGAGATGCTGGGCTGGGCGGGGACCTCGTACGCGATGGGCAACGCGCATCCGGACGTGATCGCGGCCGCGTCGGGCCGTACGGTCGCCAACAACGAGGACGGCGTCGCCCTCGTCATCGAGCAGATCCTGACCGAACGGGCCGCCGGCGCCCAGCCGTAGCGCGGCCGAGCCTGGGCCCGAGCCGGGAGCAGGCCCTGGCGGAGCCTAGAGCGGGGCCTCCCAGACCAGGGTGGTCCCGCCGCCGTCCTCTCCGAGGCCCGGTCCGTACGAGCTGGCGCCGCCGAGCGACTCGGCCCGTCGGCGCAGGTTGCGCAGTCCGCTGCGCCGCCCGCCCTCCGGAATGCCCACCCCGTCGTCGGCCACCTCCAGCCGGACCCCGGGCCGGCCGTCGGCCAGGGTGACGGTGGAGTCGAGGACCACCTCGATCCGGGACGCCTCCGCGTGCCGGAAGGCGTTGGAGAGGGCCTCGCGCAGGGCGGCGATCAGGTTCTTCCCGACCAGCTCGCCGACGACCGCGTCGATCGGCCCGAGGAAGCGGTGCGCGGGCTTGAAGCCCAGCGGCACGGCAGCCATGTTGATCTCCCGCAGGACCCGGGTGCGCAGACCCGAGGGGGCCTCCGCCGGGCCCTGCTGGAGCGCGAAGATCGCGGTGCGGATCTCCTGGATCGTCACGTCGAGCTCGTCCACGGCCTTGCCGACCCCGTCGCGCACCTCGGGCACGATGGACCGGCGCTGGGCGCCTTCGAGCATCATCCCGGTGGCGAAGAGCCGCTGGATGACCAGGTCGTGCAGATCGCGGGCGATCCGGTCGCGGTCCTCGAACACCGCGAGGCGTTCCCGGTCCCGCTGCGCCTCCGCCATCATCAGCGCGAGCGCGGCCTGGGAGGCGAACTGCGTGGCCAACGTCCGCTCGGCCTCGCTGAACGGCCGCTTGCCGCGCGCCCGGGGGGTGACGAGCGCGCCCAGCACCCGGCCGCCGCTGTGCAGGGGCAGCATCATGCAGGCCCCGTACTGGCTGGTCAGCCGGCTGATCATGCGCGGGTCCGAGGCGGCGTCGTCCACGAAGACGGGCTCGCCCTCCAGCAGCCTGGCCACGACGGGGCTCTCGGCCGGGATGACGACGCCGAGCGAGGTGGCCGGGTTCTCGGCGGAGACCGCGACGATCTCCATGCCGCCCTCCTCGGCCGGCAGCATGACGATGCCGGCGGCCGAATCGGCGAGCCGGCGGGCCTGTTCGGCGACGACCGCGAGCGCGTCGTCCGCGTCCCCGCCCGACAGCAGGGCGGTGGTGACGGCGACCGATCCGTCGATCCAGCGCTCGCGCTGGGTGGCGGCCTCGTAGAGGCGGGCGTTGCCGATGGCGATGCCCGCCTCGGTGGCCAGCACCCGGACCATGTGGACGTCGTAGTCGTTGAACTCGCCGCCGCCGTTCTTCTCCGTGAGGTAGAGGTTGCCGAAGATCTCGCCCTGCACCCGGATCGGTACCCCGAGGAAGGTCTTCATGGGCGGGTGGTGCGCGGGGAAGCCGGCCGAGCGCGGGTCCTTGGTCAGATCGGCGAGGTGCACCGTGTCGGGATTCGAGATCAGTGCGCCGAGCAGTCCGCGCTTCCCGTCCGGGCGGTGTCCGATCTTCTTCGCCAGCGCGTCGCTGATTCCGAAGGTGACGAAGTCCGAGAGCCCGCGGCCCTCGGTGTCGACGACGCCGATGGCCGCGTAGCGGGCGTCCGCGAGTTCGGCGGCCGTCTCGCAGATCCGGTCGAGCGTGGAGTGCAGTTCGAGGCCGGTACCGACCGACCGCATGGCCTCCAGCAGTTGCGGCACCCGGGCCGTGAGCTCGGTGGACAACCCGTGCAGACTCCGGGTGGCGGCGGTAGCGGCCTCCAGTGGGTCGGGCTGGTCCGTCGCGGGCTCCGGCGAGGACTCGGGCGATTCCTGGGACTGCTGCGCTGACATGCCCTTGAGAGTAGTTAGTCCGGTTTCGCGAGGAAAGTCGAAAGTGGGGAAACCCGGGCCCGCGGGATGTCGGGCCCGGGGGAAGTCAGGCCCGGAGAGGGGCGGCCGGTGTCGCGTCCGCCTCCCGTTCCCGCTCCAGCAGCCGCCGCAGCGGCCCCGGAGCGCCGGCCAGCTCCGCGTACGCGCCGCGCTGGACCACCTCTCCGCGGTCCAGGACGACCACCTCGTCGACCGCTTCCAGTCCGGCCAGCCGGTGCGTGATCAGCACGGTGGTGCGGCCCTCGGTCGCCGCCAGCAGATCCGCCGTCAGCGCGTCGGCGGTCGCCAGGTCCAGGTGCTCGGCCGGCTCGTCCAGGACCAGCACCGGGAAGTCCGCGAGCAGGGCCCGCGCCAGTGCCAGGCGCTGGCGCTGGCCGCCGGAGATCCGCTCGCCGTGCTCGCCGACCAGCGTGTCCAGCCCGTCGGGGAGCCCTTCGGCCCACTCCAGCAGCCGGGCCGCGGCGAGCGCCTCCCGCAGCTGTGCCTCGCTCGCCCCGGTCCGGGCCAGGCGCAGGTTCTCGCGTACCGAACTGTCGAAGATGTGCGCGTCCTGGGCGCACAGGCCCACGACCCGGCGCACCTCGTCGCCGTCGACCTCGCGCGCGTCGGTCCCGCCCAGGGTGTACGTGCCTTCGCGCTGGTCCAGGAAGCGCAGCAGGACCTGCGCCAGCGTGGTCTTGCCGGAGCCCGAGGGGCCGACGACCGCGATCCGGCGGCCCGCCTCCAGGGTCAGGTCGAGCCCGCGCAGCGCGTCGTGCTCCTGCCCGGGGTGGCGGGCGGCGAGCCCGGTCAGCCGCAGCGGGAAGGGGGAGGCGGGCAACGGGACCGGCTGCCGCGGCTCGGCGACCGGGACGGGGGCGTCGATGACCTCGAAGACCCGCTCGGCGCTGCGGCGGACCCGCTGGCGGTACTGGACGGCCTGCGGGAGCCCGGTGACCGCCTCGAACGCGGCGAGCGGGGTCAGGACGACCACGGCCATGGCCACCCCGGACAGCCGGCCCCCGGCGACGGCGTTCGCGCCGACGGCGGCGGCGCACACCACGGTCAGTCCGCACACCAGGGCGGACAGGCCGCTCCCGAGTCCGGTGACGGCGGCCGCCCGGGCGGCGATCCCGGTCAGCGTGCGGTCGGTGTCCCTCGCGGCGGCCTTGCGGCCGTCCAGCGCGCCGGCGACGGTCAGTTCGGCGGTTCCGGTGAGCAGATCGGCCACACGGGTGGCGAGCTCGCCCCGGGCGGGCGCGAGCCGGCGCTCGGTACGGCGGGCGCAGACCGCGCTGAGCAGCGGTACCCCGACCCCGGCGGCGAGCAGTCCGACGGCGAGCACGGCCCCTGCCCCGGGCAGCAGCCAGGTGGTGAAGGCCACCGAGCCGGTCCCGACGAGCACGGCCGTGCCGACGGGCAGCAGCCAGCGCAGCCAGTAGTCCTGCAAGGCGTCGGCGTCGGCCACCAGACGGGTCAGCAGATCGCCGCGCCGCTGCGTGCGCAGCCCGGCCGGCGCGATGCGCTCCAGCCGGCGGTACACGCCGACGCGCAGGTCGGCGAGCATGCGCAGCACCGCGTCGTGGGAGACGAGCCGCTCCGCGTACCGGAACACGGCCCGGCCCATGCCGAAGGCGCGCGTGGCGGTGACGGCCACCATCAGGTAGAGCACCGGCGGCTGTTCGGAGGCCCGAGAGATCAGCCATCCGGAGACGGCCATCAGCCCGACGCTGCACCCGACGGCCAGCGCCCCGAGGAACAGTCCGAGCCTGAACCGTCCCTGCCAGGCCTTGGCCACCCCGCGCACCCGCTTGAGGGGATCCTGTCCGCCGGAGTCGGCGCCGCCCGTCCCGGCAGCCCGCTCCGGAGCCTCCCCGAGGATCCACTCCCCGGGATCGCGCGGACCCGAGCCCGCCCCGGCGCCGGCCGGCACGGCCGCCCCCTCGGCGGGGGCGGTCGGGGACCGGTCGGGGGAGAGCCCCACGGGGCCCGTCCCGACCTGTACGACGCGGTCGGCGACCGCCAGCAGCGCCGGCCGGTGCACCACCAGCAGCACGGTCCGGCCGACCGCGAGCCTGCGTACGGCCTCCACGACGGCCGCCTCGGTCTCGCCGTCCAGCGCCGCCGTCGGCTCGTCCAGCAGCAGCACCGGCCGGTCCGCCAGGAAGGCCCGCGCCAGCGCGAGGCGCTGGCGCTGCCCGGCGGACAGTCCGACCCCGCCCTCGCCGAGTGCCGTCCGCTCACCGAGCGGCAGGGCCCGTACGAACTCACCCGCCCCGGCGTCCTCCAGCGCGGCGCCCACTTCGGCGTCGGTGGCCCCGGGCCTCGCCAGCCGGACGTTCTCCGCGATCGTCCCGGCGAACAGGTGCGGCCGCTGCGGCACCCAGGCGATCCGCTCCCGCCACTGCTCGGCCGACAGCCCGGCCAGGTCCGCGCCGCCGATCAGGACCCGGCCCGCACTCGGTGCGACGAACCCGAGCAGCACTTGCAGCAGGGTGGACTTGCCCGCCCCGCTCGGCCCGGTGAGGGCCACGCATTCGCCCGGTCCCACCGACAGCGAGACCGGCCCGGGGGAGTCCTCGCCCCGACCCTCGTAGCGGACCGCGACGCCGTCGAGCTCGATCCGCAGCCCCGAAGCGGGAACCGTACCCGTCCCGCCCGACGCGGCGGCCGGGGTCTCCAGCACCTCGAAGATCTCTTCCGCGGCGGCCAGTCCCTCCGCCGCCGCGTGGTACTGCGCTCCGACCTGGCGCAGCGGCAGGTACGCCTCGGGCGCCAGGACCAGGATGACCAGTCCGGTGTACAGGTCCAGTTCCCCGTGGACCAGCCGCATGCCGATGGTCACGGCGACCAGGGCCACCGAGAGGGTCGCGAGCAGTTCGAGTGCGAACGAGGACAGGAACGCGATGCGCAGGGTGCGCATCGTCGCCTGCCGGTAGTCATCGGTGATCTTCCGGATGGACTCCGCCTGCGCCTTCGCGCGGCCGAAGACCTTCAGGGTCGGCAGGCCGGACACCACGTCGAGGAAGTGCCCCGACAGCCGGGACAACAGCCGCCACTGGCGGTCCATCCGGGACTGGGTGGCCATCCCGATCAGGATCATGAACACCGGGATCAGCGGCAGGGTGACGACGATGATGGCCGCCGACACCCAGTCCTCGGTGACGATCCGGGCGAGCACCGCCACGGGGACCACGATCGCGAGCCCGAGCTGGGGCAGGTAGCGGGAGAAGTAGTCGTCCAGCGCGTCCACGCCCCGCGTGGCCAGGGCCACGAGGGAGCCCGTCCGCTGTCCGCTCAGCCAGCCGGGTCCGAGGTCCGCGGCCCGCTCCAGGAGCCGGCCGCGCAGTTCCGACTTGACCGCCGCGCTCGCGCGGTGCGCGGCCAGTTCCGTCAGCCAGGCGACCAGGCCCCGGCCGAGCGCCACCGCCGCGAGCAGCAGCAGGGGGGTCCGCAGGGCCCCGCCGTCCAGACCGTCCTCGAAGGCGCCGACCACGATCTCGGCGATCAGCATCGCCTGGCCGACGACCAGCCCCGCCCCGGCGAGCCCGAGGGCCACCACCGCCCCCAGGAAGAGGCGGGTGGAGCGGGCGTACCGGAGCAGGCGCGGGTCGATCGGTTTCACGTGAAACATCCCCCAGGCAGGGTCGGGCGGGGTGGGGCGGGCCGGGCGGGGAGCCCGTCGGACTCAGCGCCCGACGGACTCAGTGCGCGTCGGACTCAGTGCGCGTCGGCGATGTGCTGGGTGCCGATGCGCTTGCGGAACACCCAGTACGTCCAGGCCTGGTAGAGCAGGACGAGCGGGGTCGCCACTCCCGCGCACCAGGTCATGATCTTCAGGGTGTACGGGCTGGACGAGGCGTTGGTGACCGTGAGGCTCCAGGCGTCGTTCAGCGAGGACGGCATGACGTTCGGGAAGAGCGTCAGGAACAGCATCGCGACGGCCGCCGCGATGGTGACCCCCGACAGGGCGAACGCCCAGCCCTCCCGGCCCTTGAAGTTGAAGCCGAGGGCCCCGACCAGCGCCAGGACCGCGACGGCCATCGCGACGAGGCTCCAGCCGTCGCCGCGCGAGACCTGGGTCCAGATCAGGAAGGCGAGCGCCAGTACGGCGGTCACCACTCCGAGCCGGGCGGCCAGCTTGCGCGAGCGGTCCCGGATGTCACCGACCGTCTTGAGCGAGGTGAAGACCGCGCCGTGGAAGGTGAACAGGGTCAGGGTGACCAGGCCGCCGAGGATCGAGTAGACGTTGAGCAGGTCGAAGAAGTTTCCGACGTACTCCTTGTGCTCATCGATCTTCACGCCGCGCACGATGTTGGCGAAGGCCACGCCCCACAGGAACGCGGGGATCAGCGAGGTCCAGAAGATCGCGTGTTCCCAGTTGGTCTGCCACTTGTCCTCGGGGCGCTTGTGCCGGTACTCGAAGGCGACACCGCGGATGATGAGGCAGATCAGGATGATCAGCAGCGGCAGGTAGAACCCGGAGAAGAGGGTGGCGTACCACTCGGGGAAGGCTGCGAAGGTCGCACCGCCGGCCGTGAGCAGCCAGACCTCGTTGCCGTCCCACACGGGTCCGATCGTGTTGATCAGGACCCGCTTCTCGGTGCGGTCACGGGCCAGCAGCTTGGTCAGTACGCCGACTCCGAAGTCGAAGCCCTCCAGGAAGAAGTAGCCGATCCACAGGACGGCGATGAGTACGAACCAGACGTCGTGAAGTTGCATGGTGTGGTCTCCTCAGCCTCAGTACGAGAAGGCCATCGGCCGGTCGGAGTTCTTGTCGTCCCCGCCGATCTTGGTGGGCGGGTTGAGGTCGGCCTCGGTGAGCTCGGGCGGGCCGGCCTTGACGTACTTGACCATGAGCTTGACTTCGATCACCGCGAGGATGGCGTAGAGCAGGGTGAAGCCGATCATCGAGGTGAGCACCTCGCCCTGGGAGACGCCCGGCGAGACCGCGTCCCGGGTGCGCAGGACCCCGTAGACCACCCAGGGCTGACGGCCCATCTCGGTGAAGATCCAGCCCCAGGAGTTGGCGATCAGCGGGAAGCCCATGGTCCAGAGGGCGACGATCCAGTACAGCTGGGAGAACTTCGGGCTCAGCGCCTTCTTGAAGAGGACCAGGTGCGGGACCTCTTCCTCGCCGGTGCGCAGCCCCGGCGGCAGCATGAACTTGTTGCGGGTCAGCCAGAGCCCGAGCACGCCGACGCCGAGCGAGGCCATGCCGAAGCCGATCATCCAGCGGAAGCCCCAGTAGGCGACGGGGATGTTGGGCCGGTAGTCGCCGGGCCCGAACTTCTCCTGTTCGGCCTTGTTGACGTCGTTGATGCCGGGGACGAAGGAGGTGAAGTCGTCGTTGGCCAGGAAGGACAGCAGCCCGGGGATCTCTATGGCGACCGTGTTGTGGCCCTTGTCGACGTCGCCGTAGGCGAAGACCGAGAAGGGGGCGGGCGCCTCGCCGTCCCAGAGCGCCTCGGCGGCGGCCATCTTCATCGGCTGCTGCTTGTACATCACCTTGCCGAGCAGGTCACCGCTGATGGCGGTGCCCAGCCCCGCGATGATCATGACGACCAGGCCGAGCCGCAGCGAGGTGCGCATGACGGGGATGTGCTTCTTGCGGGCGAGGTGGTAGGCGGCGATGCCGACCATGAACGCCCCGCCGACCAGGAAGGCGGCCGTCATCGTGTGGAAGAACTGGGTCAGGGCGGTGTTCTGGGTGAGCACCAGCCAGAAGTCGGTGAGCTCGGCCCGGCCGCGCTCCTCGTTCATCCGGTAGCCGACCGGGTGCTGCATCCAGGAGTTCGCCGCCAGGATGAAGTACGCGGACAGGATGGTGCCGATCGAGACCATCCAGATGCAGGCCAGGTGGATCTTCTTCGGCAGCTTGTCCCAGCCGAAGATCCACAGGCCGATGAAGGTGGATTCGAAGAAGAAGGCGATGAGCGCCTCGAAGGCCAGCGGGGCTCCGAAGATGTCACCGACGAACCGCGAGTAGTCGGACCAGTTCATGCCGAACTGGAACTCCTGGACGATGCCGGTGACGACACCCATCGCAATGTTGATCAGGAAGAGCTTGCCCCAGAACTTGGTCGCCTTGAGGTACTTCTCCTTTTCCGAACGCACCCAGGCCGTCTGCAAGATCGCGACGAGCGCGGCCAGCGAGATCGTCAAAGGAACGAAGAGGAAGTGATAGACGGTGGTAATACCGAACTGCCATCGCGCCAGGGTCTCTGGCGCCAGAGCTAGGTCCACGTCGTCGTCTCCTTCGGTTCGCCGTGGTCACAGCCGCAGTTTGCCCCTTGCATCCCACTCAATCCGGGAGGAAGCAGGACACGCTTGTGAACGCGTTCACATTCACAAGCATTATGTCGTACCGCTGTCGGCATCTTTCAGGGGGGTACCCCCTAGCGGAGATATTCAACAGATTGTTGAATATGGGGCATGAAGATTCGAATCCTCTGGCCCGCCGGCCACCTCACCGCGACCCTCGACGAGACCCCGACCGCCAAGGCGCTCGCCGGGGCGCTCCCGATTTCCGCCTCCGCCAACACCTGGGGCGAGGAGGTCTATTTCGACACCGGCGTCTCCGTCGCACTGGAGGACGACGCCCGGCAGGTCGTCGAGCCGGGCACCGTCGCGTTCTGGACGGAGGGCGACGCGCTCGCGCTGCCCTACGGTCCGACGCCGATCTCCCGGGGTGGCGAGAGCCGCCTGGCGAGCCCGTGCAACGTGCTCGGCTCGTTCGACGGCGACCCCCGCCTGCTGGCCACCGTCCGCGACGGCGACCCCATCCGCGTGGAACTGGCCTAGTCCGTGTGGAACCGGACTGGTCCGCGCGGAACCGGGCCCGGCTAGAACTCCTTGAAGAAGGCGGCCGCCGTGTTCAGGAACAGGTCGTTCGCCTCGGGCTCGCCGATCGTGACCCGCAGGCCCTCACCGGCGAAGGGCCGGACCACCACTCCGGCCTTCTCGCAGGCCGCCGCGAAGTCGGCGGTCCGCTCCCCGAGCCGCATCCACACGAAGTTGGCCTGCGTCTCGGGCACGACCGTCCAGCCCTGGGCCAGCAGCGTCCCGTAGACCCGGCTGCGCTCGCTGACCAGCGACCCGACCCGGCCCATCAGCTCGTCCTCGGCCCGCAGCGAGGCGACCGCCGCGTCCTGGGCGAGCTGACTGACGCCGAAGGGCACCGCCGTCTTGCGCAGCGCCGCGGCCACCGGCTCGTGTGCCACCGCGAAGCCGACCCGCAGGCCGGCGAGCCCGTACGCCTTGGAGAACGTACGCAGCACCGCGACGTTCGGCCGGTCGCGGTAGAGCTCGATGCCGTCCGGCACCTCCACGTCGCGGACGAACTCCTTGTACGCCTCGTCGAGGACGATCAGGATGTCGGAGGGCACGCGGTCCAGGAACCGCTCCAGCTCGGCGCGGCGCACCGCGGTGCCGGTGGGGTTGTTGGGGTTGCAGACGAAGATCAGCCGGGTGCGTTCGGTGATCGCGTCGAACATGGCGTCCAGGTCGTGCACGTCGCCGTCGGTCAGCGGGACCTGAACGGACTTCGCACCCGAGATCTGCGTGATGATCGGATAAGCCTCGAAAGACCGCCAGGCGTAGATGACCTCGTCGCCGGGACCCGCCGTCGACTGGATCAGCGACTGGGCCACCCCGACCGAACCGGTGCCGGTGGCGATGTGCTCGACCGGGACCCCGAACCGCTCCGCGAGCTCGTTCGCCAGGCCCGTGCACGCCATGTCGGGGTAGCGGTTGAACTGGCCCGCCGCCGCGACCACGCTCTCCAGCACCCCAGGCAGGGGCGGGTACGGGTTCTCGTTCGAGGACAGCTTGAACGCCACGGGACCACCCGCGGCCGCGGGCTTCCCGGGCTTGTAGGTGGGGATGCCGTCCAGCTCGGCGCGCAGCTTCGGGCTCTTCTCGCTCACCGCAGGTCCTCCTCGACCGTCCCGTACGACGTCGCCGTCGACTCAATACTCCTCACCTTATGAGGATTCCGTCCATCCGAGAACGGCAGGCGCCAGGAATGCGGGAGAGCGCACGCATATATGCGTGCGCCGGTGGCCTGCGCCGTGGCGCGCGTCCCTCGTACAGGTGAGTTGAGACAGGCCCCGGAGCGCTCCGTTTTGGCATGCCCGGGCCCGACGACAAGTGCACCCTGCACTCTTCGCCACCAAATACCTATGTTTCCAAGGTCATTGGGGGTGGCGAACCGTGCAGAATCGTGCCTGTCAACGCCTGCATATGCATCCGGACCACCCGACCCACCGAGCCCTACTATCGGCACGCCATGACAGCAGCAGGGAAGCATCAGGTGAGCCGGACCGAGACCACCCGGCGGGCCGCCGGCCGACAAGGCCGGGCCGGCATCAGGGACGTGGCCGCCGCGGCGGGCGTCTCGATCACGACCGTCTCCGACGCGCTCAATGGCAAGGGGCGCCTGCCGGACGCCACCCGCCGCCACGTTCGCGAAGTCGCAGACCGGCTGGGCTACCGCCCCTCCGCGGCGGCCCGCACCCTCCGTACCGGCAAGTCGGGCCTCATCGGCCTGACCGTGACGACGTACGGGGATGAACCTTTCACCTTCACCGAATTCGCGTACTTCGCCGAGATGGCCAGGGCCGCCACCTCCGCCGCGCTCGCCCGCGGCTACGCCCTCGTCATCCTCCCCGCCACCTCACGACACGACGTCTGGTCCAACGTGGCCCTCGACGGCACCGTCGTCATCGATCCCTCCGACCACGATCCCGTCGTCACCGAACTGGTCCGCCAGGGCCTTCCCGTGGTCTCCGACGGCCGCCCGGCCGGCTCACTCCCCGTGACCGCCTGGGTCGACAACGATCACGAAGCCGCCGTACTGGGCCTCCTCGACCACCTCGCAGCCGCCGGCGCCCGCCGCATCGGGCTGCTGACCGGCACCACCACCGACACCTACACCCGTCTCTCCACCACCGCGTACCTGCGCTGGTGCGAGCGCGTGGGCCAGGATCCCGTCTACGAGTCCTACCCCGCCCACGACCCGTGCGCCGGCGCCGTCGCCGCCGACCGGCTGCTCGCCCGGCCCGACCGGCCCGACGCCGTCTACGGGCTCTTCGACCCCAACGGCACCGACCTGCTGGCCGCCGCCCGGCGCTACGGCCTGCGCGTTCCCGAGGACCTGCTGCTCGTGTGCTGCAGCGAATCCACCGTCTACGCCAACACCGAACCCCCCATCACCACCCTGTCCCTCAAACCGCGCCGCATCGGCACCGCCGTCGTACAGCTGCTCATCGACGCCATCGAGGGCGTCGACACGGGGGGACCCGTCGAACAGGTCGTCCCGACCGAGTTGATCATCCGCACCTCGTCCCAGCGCAGGCAGCCCCGTACGACCGTCAGCCCACCCCGCTCCCCGGCACAGGACTGACCACCACGCCGGCCCACCGGCGGGGCCGCCGGCCCCGCCGAGGATTTCAGCAACACCGATATCGGGAGAAAGCGGTAGGAACGAACGGCTCCGGCCAGGATTCACCACCCCTGGTGCGTCACAGAGCGCGAGCCGCATTCCTATGATGGGCGCACGACATCACGGACCCTCCGCCCCGGAGGCAGGAGGGTCCGCAGGTGTACGGCAGCGCGACGGTGGTGGAGGGGTCGATGACTCAGGGGGCCGGTCAGGGACCCGCGGTGCGGACGGACACCGAGCGGGACTTCCGGTTGCCGGTCGCCGAACCAGCCCCACATGCCGTGGCCGCGGGGGCGACCCGGCTCACCGGTGACGCCACCGGCTACGGCGAGTACCCCGTGTACTACGACCAGGGCCATTCCCACGTTCCCGCGCAGCACGCGTACGGCTACGGGTACGGGAGCGCCGTACGGCCCGCAGCTCAGCACGGCTCCGGCCACGAAGCCCCCTACGGAACGGGCGGCATCGGCAACGGTGAACCCGTGCGCGCCACCGGCCACGCCGCCGAACAGGACGAGCCCGACGAGGGCTACACGCCGACGCAGCGGGACCTGCCCGTCATCGGGCACGGCGCCCTCGGCGGCCCCGGCGACACCGTCCAGGTCCAGTACGTCCCCCAGGACGCCGCGGCGGACGGCCCGGGCCCGCTCTACGTCGTCGGCGACGTCCACGGCTACCTCGACGAGCTCGTCGCCGAGCTGCGGGTGCAGGGACTGATCGACGCCGACCAGAACTGGTCCGCCGGCAACGCCCGGCTCTGGTTCCTCGGCGACTTCACCGACCGCGGCCCCGACGGCATCGGGGTCATCGACCTCGTCATGCGGCTCTCCGCCGAGGCCGCGGCCGCCGGCGGCTACTGCAAGGCCCTCATGGGCAACCACGAACTGCTCCTCATCGGCGCCAAGCGGTTCGGTGACACCCCCGTCGCCTCCGGCGCCGGCACCGCCACCTTCCAGGCCGCCTGGCTCCTCAACGGCGGACAGCGCACCGACATGGAGCGCCTGCAGGACGTCCACCTGCAGTGGATGTCCCGGCTGGACGCGGCCGTCCTGGTGGACGACCACCTGCTCCTGCACTCCGACACCACCGCCTACCTCGACTACGGCGACTCGGTCGAGGACGTCAACGACACCATCCACGAGCTGCTCAACCGCAACGACGCCGACATCACCTGGGACCTGTTCCGCAAGTTCACCAAGCGCTTCGCCTTCCGGGACGAGGAGAGCGGCCCCGCGGCCGTCCGCGAGCTCCTCGGCACCTACGGCGGCAGCCGCGTCGTGCACGGGCACAGCCCCATCCCGTACCTGCTGGGCGAGGTGGGCACCGAGGACGGCGACGAATCGCGTGGTCCGGAGGCCGTGGTCGGCCCGCACGTCTACGCGGAAGGCCTGGCCATCGCGATGGACGGCGGCGTGACGATGGCGGGCAAACTACTCGTCGTACAACTCCCGCTGAACGACTAGGGCTTCCCGGAGCTGGGTATTTCCGGAAAGCCCCTGTCAACGTACGGCTCGGGCGCTCTACCATCGCCCTATCCGTAGCAGGCTCTCCTCCGTTTGTGCCGGTGCCCGGGTCTACGCGGGCATACCGGCCTCCACGGAGCATCGGGGGATGCACATGACCAGCGCTCCGCACCTGCTCACCGAAGACCGACCGGAGTTCGATCGGCTCCTCGACGAGGCGCTGCGCACCGCGAACGACCGGCCCGAGCTCGCCGCCATCGGCGAACGGCTGAACGCCGAACAGCTGCGCACCATGGCCATGGGGGCCACCGCGCTGCTGACGGCCGCGGCCGCCGCCGAGTACGACCACTACGTGAAGGTCCGCAAGGAACGGCAGGACGAGATCCTGTCCACCCCCGGAACCACCGGTGAGGAGGGCGGCGGACAGGGCGCGGGCGGCGGCGCGGGCGTCAGCGCCGTGGTCGCGGTCCTCGCGCCGGTCCTGGCCGGCACCGCCATGGTGATCTTCCTGATGGTGGGCTACATCCTGAAGATGATCGAGCCCGAACCGGCGTTCGCCGACACGATGCTGACGGCGGGCTGGCTCTTCGGCGGGCTCACCGCCGCGGCCCTGCTCTTCGCCGTGATCGGGCTGCTGGTGACGGCCGTCCGCAACAGCTCCACCGAGGTGGTGGCGGACGAGACCGAGGCCGTGCCCGACGAGGTGTCCCGTGCCCGCGAGGCCTGGCGCAACGCCCTGCTGGAGCGGGGGATCATGCCGTTCCTGCGGGACGCGCTGGCCGATCCCAGCGCGGGGGCCGCGTTCCCGGCCCCGAGAAGGCCGGGGGCCGGGCGCATCCCCAACCTGGGATACACCCGGCCCGATTTCACCAGCCCCGGAGCCCCGGCCGAGGGGCCCCGGCCCGGCTACACGTCCCCGGACTTCACGAGCCCGGACTTCACCAGCCCCGACGTCGGCGGCCCGGACGGCCAGGCGGACTGAGGTCCGTCGGCGGCCCGGGCCGCGTCGGTGGGTGTGGGTGCTACGTCAGATCAGCACGCCGTGTCACTCGCCGGAGGGCTGCGACGGGAGGATCGTCTCGCCCTCCATGGTGATCATGTGGTCGGCCTTCTCGTGCTTCTTGCCGACGCCTTCGCGCAGGTTCGGGTGGACCCGGTTCAGCGGAGGAGCCGGGACCGGGCCGGTGTCACCCGGCGCCGGGTGGCCCGGGGTCAGCAGGGTCCACACCTCGTTGCAGTCGAGGATGCGGGTGTTGGCCGGGAACGGCGGGACACCGGCCCCCAGCGTGTTGATCTCGCACGTGGTCTCGTACACCGCGCCAGCCTCGGTCAGCACCTGGATCGAGACGCCCTCGGCCGCTGAGCTCTGCGTGGCGATGGAGATCGCGCAGGCACCGGGCGGGTAGCCGCCGTTCGGGGTGTCGGTGAGGTCGTACCAGATGAAGGCGGTGGGACCTGCCTGCATCGGCTGCCGGAGGTTGCGGATTCCCGCGTACGCCTTGCCGTCGGCCGTCAGCACGGCCTTCACTTCCTCGCTGTTGCTGGGCTTGTAGGCGTCGACGTCGAGGCACTTCGCCGCGCCGGTGGCACCGGTGGCACCCGTCGCGCCCGTGGCACCGGTGGCACCCGTGGCTCCGGTCGCGCCCGTCGGACCCGTCGCGCCGGTACCCGTGGCACCAGTGGCTCCGGTCGGACCCGTCGCGCCGGTGGCTCCGGTCGGGCCAGTGGGACCCGTCGCTCCCTTGTGTCCCTTGGGTCCGCGCGGGCCCGTCGGGCCCACCTTGCACTTGTCGTCGTGCGCGAGCTGCAGCCCGGTCACGGTCGCAGCCTCCGCGGCCCGCTTCGCATTCGGTCTGTGGTTCCCCGACTTGCAGGGGTCCGAGCCCACGGGCGCCTCGGCCAGTGCTACGGCCGGGGACGCGATGCCCGCCAGCACCAGCGCCACCGAGGCGAGCGTGCCTCCCGCCAGCCAGCCGGCCCGGCGGGGCAACGGCCCCAGGTACGTACGGGCCTTGTTCTCAGAACTCATCTACCGCTCCTCGCGCACACCGGATCGAATGGAACTCAGAAGGTCCGGAAATAGCACCGGCTCTCCGCGGGCCATCCTGAAGACCACTCCCTCGCGAGTCCGACCGGCGCGCCCATCGGTCAGCGGAACGGCGCAGCGAGCACCGCCACTTGGCGGTCTGCCGCACGGCCGATCGGGTCAGCGCACATGAGTACCGCATCCGTCCGGCAGGGAACCCGGTCCCGGATCAGCCCCGGTGATGAAGCCGGGCTCCGATGTTTCACGTGAAACATCGGAGCCCGGAGCGCTCGCCCGGCTAGCCGGCGGACCGGTCTCCCAGTGCCCGTCGCCGCTGCGTGACGTCCGCCAGTGCAGGCAGGCGCCAGGCCCCGTCCGGGTGGTACAGGTTCCGGCCCGGCTCCACGATCTCGTCGATCCGGTCGAGGGTGGCGTCGTCGAGGACCAGGCCGACACCCTTCATCAGCGATTCGAGCTGCTCCATGGTCCGCGGGCCGATGATCACCGACGTGACGGCCGGATGCGCCAGCGGGAAGGCCACGGCGAGCTCGGGCAGCGTGCAGCCGATGGAGTCGGCGAGCTCCACGAGCTTCTCCACCGCCTCCAGCTTCGCGACGTTGCCGGGGATCGCCGGGTCGAAGCGGGCGGGCGTGAGGGCCGCGCGCCCCGAGGTCAGGTCGATGGCCCCGCCCAGCCGGTACTTGCCGCTCAGGAACCCGGACGCGAGCGGGCTCCAGGTCAGGACGCCCATCCCGTACCGTCGGGCCACCGGCAGCACTCCGCTCTCGATCCCGCGCGCGAGGATCGAGTACGGCGGCTGCTCGGTCCGGAACCTCGGCAGGGCCCGCCGCTCGGCTACGTGATGCGCCTCGGCGATCTCCTCGGCCGGGAAGGTGGAGCAGCCGAAGGCCCGTATCTTGCCCGCCCGCACCAGGTCACCGAGGACCGACAGGGTCTCCTCGACATCCGTGCCGTGGTCGGGCCGGTGCACCTGGTAGAGGTCGATCCAGTCGGTGTCCAGCCGGCGCAGGCTGTCCTCCACGGCGCGCACGATCCAGCGCCGGGAGTTCCCGCTGCGGTTGCGTCCCTCGCCCATCTGGAAGTGCACCTTGGTGGCGAGGACGACATCGTCCCGCCGGCCCTTGAGCGCCTTGCCCACGATCGTCTCGGACTCCCCGGCGGAGTACATGTCCGCGGTGTCCACGAAGTTGATCCCGTGGTCGAGCGCGGAGTGGATGATCCGTGCGGAGTCCTCGTGGTCCGGGTTGCCCACCGCCCCGAACATCATCGTGCCGAGGCAATACGTGCTGACCTCGATGCCGGTCCCGCCCAGAATTCGGTATCGCATGCTCATGGGGCCGCACTGTAGGAGCTGGAGCGCACTCCAGCGCAAGCATGCCAACGCCCGGCCACTCCCTGGGGAGCGGCCGGGCGTTGCCCTTTCAGGGCATCAGGGGCGGTGCTTGTTGCCCTTCGGCACCGCGGGCATGGCGGCCGGCTTCTTGGCGGCCTTGCTCTTGACGACGGGCTTCTTGGCGGGCGAGCTCTTGGCGGGCTCGGCCGCCGCGTTGCGGCCCACCGACGTGGGGCCGGGGTTGATCAGGTGCCACGAGTCAGCGCACACCAGCGACGGAGGGTTGCTGGTGTCGACCGTACAAACGGTCTCGTAGATGTCCCCGGTGATGGTCTCGACCTCGATGTTGGCGTTGTTGTTGTGCTCGTCGACGGCGATTCCGCATGCCGTCCCGAGCGGGTAGCCGTTGTTGGTGCTCAACTTGTGCCAGTCGAAGGGCGTCAGTTCCGACCCGAGCCCGCGGATTCCGACGTACGCGATCCCGTTGACCATCACCGCCTTGACCTCGCGGGAGCCGTTGGGCTTGTAGTTGGCGATGGCGTTGCACGCACTGGCCGGACCGGTGGCACCGGTCGTACCCGTGGCGCCAGTTGCACCCGTCGCACCGGTGGCACCGGTAGCGCCAGTGGCACCCGTCGCACCCGCACCCGTCGGACCCGTCGGACCCGTCGGGCCAGTCGGACCCGTCGGACCCGTCGGACCCGTCGGACCCGTCGGACCCGTCGGACCCGTCGCACCGGTCGAGCCGGTCGGGCCGGTCGGGCCGGTCGGACCCGTCGGACCCGTGTCACCGGTCGAACCGGTGGCACCGGTCGCCCCCGTCGCACCCGTCGCACCGTCGGTACCGTCGTCACCCGTCGCACCGGTCGGACCCGTCGGACCCGTCGGACCCGTCGGGCCGGTATCACCCGTCGAACCGGTGGCACCGGTGGCACCCGTCGCACCGTCGGTACCGTCGTCGCCCGTCGCACCGGTCGGACCAGTCAGGCCGGTGGCGCCCGTCGGACCAGTCGGGCCGGTGTCGCCCGTCGCACCGGTCGAACCGGTAGCACCCGTCGAACCGGTGGCACCCGTCGCACCCGTCACACCAGCCGCACCCGTCGAACCGGTCGCACCCGTGGCGCCGGTCGCACCGGTCGCACCGGTCGAGCCACTGGCACCCGTAGCGCCCGTGGCGCCGGTCGCACCCGTAGCCCCCGTGGGACCGGTCGCACCCGTCGGTCCTGGCTGCGGGCACTTGTCGTGGTGGCCGTCGTGGTGGCCGTCGCGGCGAGCGCGCCCTTCTTCGCGCCACTCCTCGTCCCGGCCGTCGCCCCGGTACTCCTCGTCCGGCGACCATTCGTGCCGCGGCTCGCAGTCGTCACCCGGAGGGTTCGCGGCTCTCACGGTCGTGACGGCCGGCCTGACCGCCGCGAGGACGGGGCTGCCCATGCCCACGAGCACGAGGGAGAGCGAGGCCAGAGCACCTCCCGTAAGCCAGGCCTTGTTGCGGGGGATGGGGCCGAGCTGCGGCCTGGGGCGGTGCTCACGACTCATGTACGGCACTCCTTCGGAACGGAATGCGAGCCGGGACGGGAACGCCCGGCCGCGAGTTCGAACTTCCTTGGGGAGCTACGGAAGACGGAGGCCGCACCTTGAGCGTTCCGGTATGTAAATCAATAGATCAGCCCATCCGATCCCCACGAACGGACTCGTCGACGCCCACGCTCCGTAGCGCACCGGCGTGCCGCCACCCCATCGGCGGCCGCACTCCCTAACGTCGCCCGCGATCCGTCCGATCCGTCCGACGAGAGGGTGCCGTGGTGAGGCCGACCGTCTGTCTGAACATGATCGTCAAGAACGAGGCTCCGACGATCCGGAAGTGCCTGGAGTCGGTGCGCCCCCTGATCGACACATGGGTGATCGTGGACACGGGCTCCACCGACGGCACCCAGGACGTGATCCGGGACTGCTTCGCCGACCTGCCCGGCACCCTGTACGACCGTCCGTGGAAGGGTTTCGACGGCAGCCGCACCGAGGCGATCGAACTCGCGCGCTCCAGCGCCGACTATCTCCTCTTCATCGACGGCGACGACGAGATGCAGGTGCGTCCCGGGTTCCGCATGCCGGAGCTGACCCTCGACGCGTACCAGGTCGCCCTGCACGACGGCCCGATCGTCCACTGGCGGCCGGCGCTGGTTTCCAACCGGCTGCCCTGGCGGTACGTGGGCGTGCTCCACGAGTACATCGAATGCGGCACCGAACACAGCCGCGGCGTGATCGAGGGCTTCAACATCCTCTCCGTCGGCGGCGGAGCCCGCCTGCGCGAAGGCGGCCAGCGGGCGAAGTACCTGCGGGACGCGGAAGTCCTCACCGAAGGCCTCGCGAAGGAACCCGACAACACCCGGTACGCGTTCTACCTGGCCCAGAGCTGGCGCGACGCGTTGGAGCCGGAGAAGTCCCTCGCCGCCTACGACCACCGGGCCGCGATGGGCGGCTGGGCCGAGGAGGTCTACTGCGCCCGGCTCTACGCCGCGCGGCTCGCGGTCGACCTCGGGAGGCCGCCTGCCGAGATCCTCGACCGCTACCTCCGCGCGCACGAGGGCCGGCCCTCACGCGCCGAGGCCCTCGGCGAGCTCGCCCGCCTCTGCCGCCTCGAAAGCCGCTGGCCCCTCGCCTACCTGTTCGCCCGGCAGGCGGCACGTACGCCGCACCCGGAGGACATCCTGTTCGTCGAATTCGCCTGGCACGACTGGCGCGCGCTCGACGAGCTGGCCATCGCCGCCTACTGGGTCGGGGAGTACCAGGAGTCACTGGAGTGCTGCGAGCGACTCCTGAGCGAGGGCAAGCTGCCCGACGAGCAGCACGAACGGGTCCGCGCGAACCTCGATTTCGCCCGGCAGAAGCTGGGCGCCTCGTACCGAGTCGTCGCCTGATCGTGAGGATGAGAACGCCATGACGGTCACCGCATCAACCACCACACCCACCACCCCCGCCTCAGCCACCGCGGCCTCGCCCGTGCTCGCGCTCGTGCGGCCCGTCCGCCAGACCCACGTCGTCGACATCGGCGCCAACCCGATCGACGGGGACCCGCCGTACCTGGACATGCTGCGGTCCGGCCTGTGCCGGGTGACCGGGTTCGAGCCCCAGCCCGACGCCCTCGAAGAGCTCCGGCGCCGCAAGGGCCCGTACGAGACCTACCTGCCCGATGCCATCGGCGACGGCGGAACCCACACCCTCCACGTGGCGGCCGCCTCCGGGATGACCAGCCTCTTCAAGCCCGATCCGAACCGGCTCGGGCTCTTCAACGGTTTCACCGACTGGGGCAGCGTCCGCGAGGAGATCCCGGTCGGCACCCGGCGGCTGGACGACGTGGAGGAGGTCGGCGCCTTCGACCTCCTGAAGATCGACATCCAGGGCGCCGAACTGATGGTGTTCCAGAACGCCCGGGAGAAGCTGGCCGAGGCCGTGGCGATCCACACCGAGGTCTCTTTCGTTCCGCTCTACGAGGACCAGCCCGTGTTCGGCGACGTGGACCAGGAGCTGCGCCGCCAGGGCTTCATCCCGCACGCCTTCACGGCGGTCAAGCGCTGGCCGATCGCCCCGGTGATCTTCGGTGGCGACTTCCGCCAGGCCCTGCACCAGCTGCTCGAGGCCGACATCGTGTACGTCCGCGACTTCGGGCATCCCGAATCCATGACCGACGAGCAGCTCAAGCAGCTGGCCCTGGTCGCCCACCACGTCTACGGCTCCACCGACCTCGCCTACCGCTGCCTCAGCGTTCTGGTGACACGGAACGCGGTAGCCCCCGGCGCGCCGGGGGACTACCTCACGGCACTGGGCTGACGCCCGTGGACGGCCCGCGGCTCCCCCCTCGGAGTCGCGAGCCGTCCCGTGCGCGCCGGAGCCCGCGTCAGTCCGCGTCAGTCCGCGAGCGGGAGGTACACGCGGTTGCCCGCGGCCGCGAACTCGGCGGACTTCTCCGCCATGCCCGCCTGGATCTCTTCGGCCTTCAGGTCGCCGCCGTGCTCGCGCCGGATGTCCTGGGAGATCTTCATCGAGCAGAACTTCGGACCGCACATGGAGCAGAAGTGCGCGGTCTTCGCCGGCTCGGCCGGGAGGGTCTCGTCGTGGAACTCGCGAGCCGTGTCCGGGTCGAGGGCCAGGTTGAACTGGTCCTCCCAGCGGAACTCGAAGCGCGCGTCCGACAGGGCGTCGTCCCACTCCTGGGCGCCCGGGTGCCCCTTGGCCAGGTCCGCCGCGTGCGCCGCGATCTTGTACGTGATGACGCCGGTCTTCACGTCGTCGCGGTTCGGCAGGCCCAGGTGCTCCTTGGGGGTGACGTAGCAGAGCATCGCGGTGCCCCACCAGGCGATCATCGCGGCGCCGATGCCCGAGGTGATGTGGTCGTACGCGGGCGCGACGTCCGTGGTCAGCGGGCCGAGCGTGTAGAACGGCGCCTCCTCGCAGATCTCCTGCTGGAGGTCGATGTTCTCCTTGATCTTGTGCATCGGGACGTGCCCGGGGCCCTCGATCATCGTCTGCACGTTGTACCGCTTGGCGATCGTGTTGAGCTCGCCCAGCGTCTTCAGCTCCGCGAACTGCGCCGCGTCGTTGGCGTCCGCGATGGAGCCGGGACGCAGGCCGTCACCCAGCGAGTACGTGACGTCGTACGTCGCGAGGATCTCGCAGAGCTCCTCGAAGTTCGTGTAGAGGAAGTTCTCCTTGTGGTGCGCCAGGCACCACGCGGCCATGATCGAGCCACCGCGCGAGACGATGCCGGTCTTGCGGCGGGCGGTCAGCGGCACGTACGAGAGCAGCACGCCGGCGTGGACCGTCATGTAGTCGACGCCCTGCTCGGCCTGCTCGATGACCGTGTCCTTGTAGATCTCCCAGGTCAGGTCCTCGGCACGGCCGTCGACCTTCTCCAGCGCCTGGTACAGCGGCACGGTGCCGATCGGCACGGGGGAGTTGCGCAGCACCCATTCACGCGTGGTGTGGATGTTGCGGCCGGTCGAGAGGTCCATGACCGTGTCGGCGCCCCACTTGGTCGCCCAGGTCATCTTGTCGACCTCCTCCTCGATCGAGGAGGTGACCGCGGAATTGCCGATGTTGGCGTTGACCTTCACCAGGAACCGCTTGCCGATGATCATCGGCTCGATCTCGGGGTGGTTCACGTTCACGGGCATGACCGCGCGACCTGCGGCGATCTCCTCGCGGACGACCTCGGGGGACACGTTCTCGCGGATCGCGACGTACTCCATCTCCGGGGTGATCTCGCCCCGGCGGGCGTACGCGAGCTGCGTGACGGCGGCACCGCCACGGCCCCGGCGGGGCTGGCGCGGGCGGCCCGGGAAGACCGCGTCGAGGTTCTTGAGGCCACCGCGCGGCGAGGTGTGCTTGATGCCGTCGTCCTCGGGGCGCACGGGGCGGCCCGCGTACTCCTCGGTGTCCCCGCGGCCGATGATCCAGTTCTCGCGCAGCGGCGGCAGGCCACGGCGCACGTCGGTCTCGATCTGCGGGTCGGTGTACGGACCGGACGTGTCGTAGAGCGTCACGTCCTTGCCGTTGGTGAGGTGGACCTGGCGGACCGGCACCCGGATGTCGGGGCGGGAGCCCGCCAGGTATCCCTTGTGCCAGCCGGGCTGGCGCTCGGTCTGGCCGTCGGCGTCCTGGCTGACGGCAGGCGTGCGTGCGTCCTGAATGGTCATGAGACCTGATCTCCCTACGCCGGCATTACCCGGTAACAGGTTCGGCGGTCGACGCAGCCTCTTCCCGTACGCATATCTGACGCGCGTACGGTGATCAGCGCCCTCTCAGCCCGGTGCTCCGAGCTCCCGCGTTGTGCAAAGTAGCCCCCACGCTAGCGTCATCTGTGGCGTGCTGAACAGTGGGCCCCCCTCATCTGTTGCGATGATCAGCCGGTGACGTCCTCGCCGCATCCTCCCACCGAGCCCACCGAGCCCACCGCCCACGGCGCCCACACCGGCCACGCGCACCCGGAGCCGGGGCACTCCCACGGGCATTCCCACAGCCACGGCCCGGCGGCCCCCGTCTCGAAGCACCTGCGCAAGGTGATCGCGGCCGTACTGATCCCCTTCGCCGCCGCCGTGGTGATCGGCATGGCCGTGCTGTGGCCGGGCGGAGCCCCGGCCCACGAGCGCACCGGCGTGGGATTCGACCGGCAGACCCAGCAGGCCACGGTCGTCTCGCTGGAGCGTGTCGACTGCAAATCCGTGAACGCCGCGCAGGTGCCCGCCACCGGCGACACCTCCACCCCCGAGGGCCGCGAGGCCGTGGCCGCGCAGACCGGTGACTGCAAGAAGGCCACTGTCCAGGTGGGCTCCGGCCCGGACAAGGGGCGCGAGTTCACCGAGATCGTCCAGCCCGGCGCGCCACGGCAGTTGGCGAAGGGTCAGGAAGTGGTGGTCGCCTACGCTCCGGACGCGCCGCGCGACCTCCAGTACTCCGTGATCGACGTGAACCGCAAGTTCCCGATGGCCCTGCTGGCCGGCGTCTTCGCCCTCGCGGTCGTCCTCGTCGGGCGGATGCGCGGGCTGTTCGCGCTCGTCGCCCTCGCCGTCAGTTTCGCCGTACTGACCCTCTTCATCCTCCCCGCGATCCTCCAGGGCTCGAACCCGCTGGTCGTGGCGGTGGTCGGGGCGAGCGCGATCATGCTGATCGCGCTCTACATGTGCCACGGTCTGACGGCCCGCACCTCGGTCGCGGTCCTCGGCACGCTCGTGTCACTGCTGCTGATCGGGCTGCTGGGCTCGCTGTTCATCGGCTGGGCGTTCCTCAGCGGCAACACCGACGACAACACGGGGCTGATCCACGGGCTCTACCCCGACATCGACATGAGCGGTTTGCTGCTTGCTGGTGTCATCATCGGATCGCTGGGCGTACTCGACGACGTGACGGTCACCCAGACCTCGGCGGTCTGGGAACTCCACCAGGCCGACCCCTCGATGGGGCCGCGGGGCCTGTACCGGGCGGGCATCCGCATCGGCCGCGACCACATCGCCTCCGTGGTCAACACCTTGGTACTGGCTTACGCGGGCGCGGCGTTGCCGCTGCTCCTGCTGTTCTCGATCGCGAACAGCAGCATGGGTTCGGTGGCCAACAGCGAGCTGGTCGCGGAGGAGATCGTACGGACCCTCGTGGGCTCGATCGGACTGGTCGCCTCGGTACCCGTGACCACGGCGCTGGCCGCGCTGGTGGTTTCCGCCGACCGCGC
Source organism: Streptomyces sp. NPDC054956 (assembly GCF_053609185.1). Lineage (NCBI taxonomy): Bacteria > Bacillati > Actinomycetota > Actinomycetes > Kitasatosporales > Streptomycetaceae > Streptomyces > Streptomyces sp. NPDC054956. The sequence continues at coordinate 80,446 of NZ_JBSGXB010000001.1, forward strand.
GCCGGCCCCGGCGGCCGCGGCGGCCTCGGGGCCGCTGCGCGGCGGCCGGGGCCGGCGGCGCAAGCGCTGAAAGGCGGACCGGCGGGCGCGACTGGTCAGTTCGCGCGCACGGCCGGTCGCGAGGAACGGCGATGTGGAGCACTCAGCGCGTCGGCACGCTGAGCCGTAATGCGTCATGCGTTGTGCGTCATGCGTTGTGCGTCATGCGGTGCTGCGGTCATGCCGTGAGGCGGTGCCGCCCGATGCGGTGCCGCTCGATGCGGTGCCGCCCGATGCGGTGCCGCCCGATGCGGTGCCGCTCGGGTGCGGTCAGCCCGCGTTCTGCTCGTTCTGCTGGGACTCGGCCAGGATCTTGTCGAGCGCCTCGTCGAGGTTCTCCTCGAAGTCCCCGAGGTTGCGCTCCTGGCCGAGCGGAACGATGCGGTCGGTGCGGTCGAGGAACGCCACGAGCGGCGCCGCGCTCGCACGGAAGAGAGCCCTGTCCGCACCCACCTGCAGGCGGATGTGGACATCGGACAGCTCCTCCGGATCGGTCGGAGCGATGTGGACGTCGCCGTCACCGCACGGCTTGTTGATGCCATCGAGAAGAAGTTCCCGGCCGAACGCCCAGGTCACGGGCGCATCTCCGGGAAGGTGGAAGGTCAGGCGGACCGCATAGGGGTCCCGAGCGTCGTACCGGAGTTCCACCGGGATCCGGAACGAGAGTTCCTCGGAAACGAGGAAGCTCATCATGACCTCTGCCTGTACCGACTCGCGCATTGCCTACCCCGCTGTAGTGGAAGTGGCCAGGAATGATCCCCCAAGGCCCTCTTGACAAGAGTGGTGTAAGCGCTTGCAGATCACAAGGAGTGAGTTTTCAGATACTGATAGAGAACGAGAGGGTGCTCAACAGCGCGCCTACTTCACTCCGTAGCCGATCGACCGCATACAGCAATCGATTTTCCTGGTGCAGAGGGAGAGAAATCGCCATGGTTGCCGCTGTATCGCCGGCGGTGATGGGGATGGCCGCGCACACCGTCCCCAGGGAGTACTCCTGACGCTCCGTCACCGGCTGCATCCGCTCCATGGAGCCGATCCGCTGCTCCAGGGACCTCATGTCCCTGACGGTGTAGGGGGTGATGGCCGAGACGGGGTGGCGGTCGTAGTAGTCCTTGCGCGCCTTCTCGTCGAGCTGGCCGAGCAGGCACTGCCCGATGGCGTGCGCGTGGCCGGTCTCGCGGAAGTCGGCCCACTCCTCGCAGGCCGGGTTGGCCGCGGTGTCCGATACGCCGACGACTTCGATTTCACCCTCGCGGTAGACCGCGAAGTAGACGGGGGCCCCGACCGCGTCGCGGAAGTGCGCGAGGGAGTCGAGGATCATGCTGCGACGTTTCTGCTGGAGTCCGCCGCCCGCCAGCCGGCCCGCGGCGTCCCCCAGGACGAAGACGCCGCTCTCGCGGCGCAGGTAGCCCTCGTGCGTGAGGGTGCGCAGCAGGTGGTACGCGGTGGGAAGCGGGAGCCCGGCCTCGCGCGCCAACTGTTTCGCCGGGGCTCCCTCGCTATGGGAGCCGACCGCTTCGAGCAGCCTCAGCGCCCTCTGCACCGAACCGATCAGGGTCGGCACACCGGCGTTGTGAACCGAAGACAAAGCTCACCCCCAGGCATGGCAGCGGGCCTCGGGGGCCCACCCTGCGGGGGCCGCCCCCGCGTGTGCCGTGACTCCTGGGGGTCGTGCTCGGCGGCTGTGGTGAAGGACCGCAGGTCAGGGCGGCAGTACCGGCTTTCGGTGCCCAGGGAACGGCACAGATTGCCACTCTATCCGCCGATTCCCGGGCTGTGAGCGGTTTAGCGCTGCACGTTCCCTCAGCTGGGTTAATCCCGATGCCGCCCGGGACGTCCGCTTCCTACCACTCTCCGGCGGAGGACTTGGAGCCGCTCCCGGTGAACTTCTTCACGACGAAGAGCAGTCCGCCGACGAGGGCCACGAGGAGGAGCGCCTTGAACAGGAAGCTGATCAGCGCGCCCAGGACGGTGGTGATCACACCGCCGAAGACGAAGAGCACCAGCAGCGGAACGGCAACCCACTTGACCCACCAGGGGGTGCCCTCGAATATCCCTCGGATGCCTTCCATGTCCCAACCTCTTCCTTGTCCGTGACTTCCTGCTCTCGATGCTAGGAGGCCACGGCTGCCGGCGGGGGCCCGCGAGCCCTCGCAGTCCCCTGATCCGCCCCCTAGGGGGATCGGGCCACGAACCCTGAGCCGGCCTGCCGGTTCAGGCCTCCGGCGGGGAGAAGACCACCATCACCTTCAGGTTCTCGGTGATGTGGTGGAACTTGTGCGGCACCCCGGCCGGGACGTAGACCACGCTCCCGTTGGCCACCGTCGTCGTCTCCTCCCCGACGGTGATCGAGGCCCGGCCGCTCACGACGAAGTACACCTCGTCCTGGCCGTGCGGCTGCTGGGGATCGCTCTGCCCGGCGTCCAGCGCGTAGAGCCCGACCGACATGTTCCGCTCGCGCAGGAACTGCAGATAGGCACCCTCGTTCGCGGCGCGCTCGGCCTCGAGCTCGGTCAGCCGGAAGGCCTTCATCGTCTTTGTACCCCTTGTGCTCTCTCGTACCGCCGGCATCCGCAGATCAGCTGATGTTCCAGCGGGACCATCTCTGCAACGATCAGACACATGACGAATTTCGTAGTCAAGACGCTCGCCAACGCGGCAGCCCTGGCCGTCGCCATCTGGCTCCTCGCCGGCATCACCCTGGACGACGGCAGCAGCCTGGGCCGCCGCACCGTCACTCTGCTCCTGGTCGCGCTGATCTTCGGCCTGGTCAACTTCATCGTCAAGCCCGTGGTGAAGCTGTTCTCGCTGCCCCTGTTCATCCTCACCCTCGGCCTGTTCACCCTCGTGGTGAACGCGGCGATGCTGCTGCTGACCTCGTGGCTGGCGAAGCAGTTCGACCTCAGCTTCCACGTCGACGGCTTCTGGACCGCGGTCGTGGGCGCCCTGATCATCTCCATCGTCTCCTGGGCCGTGAACATGGTCCTGCCCGACAAGAACTGAAGCGGCGGCCGCCCGTGTACCGCGTGTGCTTCGTCTGCACCGGCAACATCTGCCGCTCGCCCATCGCCGAGTCCGTCTTCCGTTCCCACGTGGCCGACGCCGGGCTCGCGGACCGGGTCGAGGTCGACAGCGCCGGCACCGGCGGCTGGCACGAGGGTGACGGCGCCGACCCGCGCGCCGTCGCCGTCCTGGAGGCCGCCGGGTACGAGCAGGCCCACCGGGCCCGCCAGTTCCGGGCCTCCTGGTTCGCCGGTCTCGACCTCGTCATCGCGCTCGACGCCGGTCACCTCCGCGACCTGAGGGCCCTCGCCCCCACTCCCGAGGACGCCGCCAAGGTCCGGCTGCTGCGGTCCTACGACCCGGCGGCCCCGGCCGGGCAGGGCGACGTACCCGATCCCTACTACGGTCCCGTCGCCGGCTTCGAGGAGTGCCTGGACCTGGTCGAGGCGGCGAGCCCCGGCCTGCTGGCCGCCGTACGCGAAGCCGTGAAGGAGCACACCCCATGAGCGCACCCGACAGCGCGCCCCCGCGGTCCCAGGGGTTCGGCGACGGCACCGTGGCCGTCCGCGCCGGCCTGCCCGAGCCCGTGAAGAACGAGCCGCCCCTGCCCGGTCCGGTCTTCGCCGCCCACTTCCACCTCCCCGGCGACGTGGAGGGCCCCTACGCCTACGGCCGCGACACCAACCCCACCTGGACCCTGCTGGAACGGGCCATCGGGGAACTGGAGGCACCGGGCCTGGACGGGGTGGACACCGTCGTCTTCGCCTCCGGCATGGCCGCCGTCTCGGCCGTCCTGCTCTCCCAGGCACGCGCCGGCGACACCGTCGTCCTGCCCGACGACGGCTACCAGGCCCTGCCGCTCGTCCGGGAGCAGCTGGAGGCGTACGGGGTCCACGTGCGCACCGCCCCCACCGGCGACGACGCCCAGCTCTCCGTGCTCGACGGGGCCCGGCTGCTGTGGCTGGAGACCCCGTCCAACCCCGGGCTCGACGTCTGCGACGTACGACGCCTCGTGGACGCGGCGCACGCCGGCGGAACCCTGGTCGCCGTCGACAACACCCTCGCGACCCCGCTCGGCCAGCGCCCCCTGGAACTGGGCGCCGACTTCTCGGTGGCCAGCGGCACCAAGGGCCTGACCGGTCACGGCGACCTGCTGCTCGGCTACGTGGTCTGCCGCGACGCGGAGCTCGCCGCCGGCATCCGGCGCTGGCGCAAGGTGGTCGGCGCGATCCCCGGTCCCATGGAGGCCTGGCTCGCCCACCGCTCCCTGTCCACCATCCAGCTGCGCGCCCAGCGCCAGTGGGCCAACGCGCTCGCCGTCGCCGAGGCCCTCGCCGACCGCGCCGACGTCACCGGGCTGCGCTACCCCGGTCTGCCCTCGGACGCCTCCCACAAGACGGCCGCCCGGCAGATGCGGGGCTTCGGCTCGGTCGTCTCCTTCACCCTGGCCGACCGCGCGCACGCGGAACGGTTCATGGCCGCGCTGCACCTCGTGGAGGACGCCACCAGCTTCGGCGGCGTACGGTCCACCGCGGAGCGGCGCCGGCGGTGGGGCGGGGACGACGTGCCGGAGGGGTTCATCCGCTTCTCCGCCGGGGCCGAGGACACCCAGGACCTGGTCGCGGACGTACTGCGGGCCCTCGACGTGGCGGCCTCGGAGGCCTGAACGGCCGCCCGCACGACGGGGCCGGTCCGAGCCTCCCGCCCGGTGGCTCGGACCTCCCGCCCTCCGCCCCGGCGGCCCCACGGGCGCGGGTTTCGAGGGCACGCGTTTCAGAAGCGGAAGTCTGGGCCACTCTTCTCCCATGACCGAACGTCCAGTGGTCAAACGCACCGCCCGCGCGATCCTGCTCGACGGTGACGACCTGATCCTCATCAAGCGCACCAAGCCCGGCATCGATCCCTACTGGCTCACCCCCGGCGGAGGCGTGGAACCCTCGGACCTCACCGTCGTCGACGCCCTCCACCGAGAACTCCACGAGGAACTCGGCGCGAAGATCACCGATGTCGTGCCCTGCTTCGTCGACACCGTCGAGCACATCGCCGACAGAGGTGTGACCGGAGTCAAGGTCCAGCACTTCTTCGTCTGCCACCTCGAATCCATGGACCCCAGCCAGCGGCACGGCCCGGAGATCGACGAGCCGGAGGGCGAGTACGAGATCGTCCGCGTGCCCTTCAGCCGCGTCGGCATCGCCGCGGTCCACCTCGTCCCGCTGTCCCTCCGCCACTACCTCGACGGCAACATCGAAGGCGTGCGTGCGATGCACGCCCCCGACCTGGGCTGACCCGGCCGACCGCGGGCGCCGGCCGGAATCACCCGGCGACGCCCGCCAGCTCCTCCACGGCGTCGTGCCGGATGCGCTCCCCGGGAATCCCGATCCGCTTCAGCGCGTCCACCCCGCTGCGGATCATCGCGGCCGGCCCCGAGATGAACGCGTCGTAGGAGCTCCAGGGCCCGTGGGTGCCGATGGCCTGCGGCAGTTGCCCGGCCAGCCCCTCGTCGCAGACCACCGGGCGCACCGACAGCCAGGGGTGCGAGCGCTGCAGCCCCAGCAAGGTGTCCTTGTCGTACAGGTCGTTGTCGCTGCGCGCCCCGAAGAACACCTCGACCGGGCGTCGTTCGCCGTGTTCGGCCACGTCCTCGATCAGGGCCTTGATCGGGGCGATGCCGGTCCCTCCGCCCAGGCACAGCATGCCGTTGTCGGTGCTGTGGTCGACCACCATCGATCCGGCGGGCGGCCCGAGCCGCAGTACGTCGCCCGGCCGGGCGTGCCGTACCAGCGCGTTGGAGACCCAGCCCGCCGGAACGGCCTTCACGTGGAAGGACAGCAGACCGTCCGCGCGCGGGGCCGAGGCGAAGGAGTAGTGCCGCCACACCCTGGGCCACCACGGGGTCTCCAGGCTCGTGTACTGGCCCGCGAGGAAGGGGTACGGCTGGTCGGGGCGGACGGTGAGCACCGCGATGTCGGAGGTGCGCAGATCGTGCGAGACCACCTCGGCGTGCCACCAGGGCGGCGCCGTGGTCTCCGCCTCGGCCGCCGCGTCGATCATGATCTGGGAGATCGCGGTGTACGCCCGTGCCCAGGCGGCTTCGGTCTCCGGCCCCCACGTGGCCTCCGCGTACCGGGCCAGCGCCCCGATCAGGGCCTCTCCCACCGGCGGGTAGTGCACCGCCTGGGTTCCGTACTTGCGGTGCCCGGCGCCCAGCCGGCGCAGGTAGGCGGTCAGGACCTCCGGGTCGTCGATGTGCTCGGCGGCGGTCAGCAACGCCTTCAGCAGCCGGTCGCGCTGGGCGTCCATCGCCGCGGGGAACATCCCCCGCACCTCCGGGTGCCCGGTGAACACCAGGGCGTAGAAGTAGGAGGTGACCTTGTCGGCTACGGGCGCGATCTCCGCGAGGGTCCGGCGGATGAGGACGGCATCGGGGGAGGGCTCGGGCGCACCGTCCCCGGACGGTATCCGGGCCGTGCCCCGTCTTGCCGATCTGGTGGGCGGAGCGTCCATGCGGTGCCTCGCTTCGAGCATCTCGGTAGGTCTGCACGCGCCACGGCCTTCGAATCCGTGGTTCCGGGTTTCACAGCGTGCCAGCCCGCCCCAGAGCTTGCGGGGAAATGCGGGAAATCCGCGTTTCGAACCCACTTTCCCCTTAAGATGCCTCAACTCCCGTGCGTGCCACCCCCGTCAGCTGGTATGCCTCCCGCAGGTCCCGGCCCTCGTAGACGTGGGTGGCCCGCTCCGCCAGATACGGCCGGGCGTTCACCGCCACCGAGACCGGCACGACCTCGAAGAGCGCCACATCGGTGCTGGAGTCCCCGTACGCGACGCAGTCCGCGCGGGTCACGCCGAACCGCTCGCACAGCCGGTCGGCCACCGTCACCTTGGCCTCGGGGGTCAGGATCCCCGCCACGTCCACGGGCCGCGTGAAGGGGACCTCGGGGAAGACCGAGCCGTGCGCGGCGTGCGCACCCCACTCCAGCAGCAGCTCCACGAAGAACGAGGGCGACAGCGAGACCACCGCGCAGCAGTCCCCGCGCTCCCGGATCTCCTGCCAGACTTCCTTGATCCCGTTGATCCACGGCGCCCCTTCGAACGCCGTCCGGACGTGCCCCGGAGTCAGGCCCGTCCAGAGCTTCTGGGCCGCCAGCGCGAACTGGTGCGGCCCGATCTCCCGCGCGGCGAAACTCCGCTCGAGCGCGGCGATCTCTTCGGACAGGCCGAGCTGGCGGGAGATCTCGACCGGCGCCGCCGAGCCGTACATCAGGGTCCCGTCGAGGTCGAACAGGTGCAGGAGCGTCATAGCCATCGAGGCTAGTACCTCCCCTGCCCGCGAGACAGGGGGTTCCGGGGCACCCGCCGGCGGCCTCCGGTCGATGTTTAACGTGAAACATCGACCGGCACGGAGCCGAGCCGGGTGGATGTTTCACGTGAAACATCGACCCGCAAATCCCCTGGACCGGGCCCCGGCCGATGAACCAGGCTGGGCCCGTGACACCACCACACCTCACAGACCTCCCGATCCGCGCACTGACCGTGGACGACCTCCGCCACTGCGCCGATCTCTCCGAAGACCGCGGCTGGCCCCGCGAGGACCACAAGTGGGGACTGCTGCTCACCGCCGGCCACGGCTACGGCATCGACGCCCCCGACGGACAGGGACTCGCCGCAGCCTGCGTGATCACCCGGTACGGCCCTTCCCAGGAGGATCCCGAACTCGCAGCCGTCGGCATGGTCCTCGTCGCCGACCGCTACAACCGCCGGGGACTCGGCCGGTACCTGATGAAGTACATCTGCGACGACGTCCTCAAGGGCGTCCCGCTCACCCTGCACGCCACCCCCTACGGCCGCCCCCTCTACGAGGAACTCGGCTTCGAGACCACCGGCCGCGCCGAGATGCTCCGGGGGGTCTTCCGCCCGGAGGACATCGCTTCCCCCGAGGACTCCGGCTCGATCCGCCCGGCCACTGCCGAGGACATCCCGGGAATCCTCCGCCTGGACGCCGAGGTCTTCGGCGCCGACCGGACGCACCTGATCACCCGGCTGCCCGCCTTCACGGACCGGCTGTTCGTCGCCGAGGACTCCGCCGGCGAGCTGACCGGCTACGGCGCCCTCTGGCCCAATATGCAGACCCATGTCATCGGCCCCCTGGTCGCCCGGGACACCGCCTCGGCCCGGGCCCTGGTCACTGCCCTGGCCGCGACCACCGACCGGCCGCTCCGGACCGATGTCGACGTCCGCCACGAGGAACTGCTCGACTGGCTCAAGGACCGGGGCCTGGACTCCGTCACCTTCAACGCCGTCATGACACGGGACATCCCCGGACTGCCCGGTGACTGGACCCGCCGCTGGGCGCCCATCACCGTGGCCGCGGGCTGAGCGAGGAGCACCGGACCATGCCTGACAACGACTCCGACCTGCTCATCCGCCCGGCCGTACAGGCGGACCTGCCCGCGATCGTCGCGATGCTGGCCGACGACCCGCTCGGGGCGACCCGGGAGTCCCCGGACGACCTCGCCCCCTACGAGGAGGCGCTCGAGCGGCTGGTGGACGACCCCCACCAGCACGTGGTCGTCGCCGTCCGCGACGGCCGCGTCGTCGGCACCCTCCAGCTGACGATCGTTCCCGGACTCTCCCGCAAGGGGAGTACCCGTTCGATCATCGAGGGCGTGCGCGTCCACGCCGACGAACGCGACAGCGGGCTCGGTACGCGGTTCATCGAGTGGGCGGTCGAGCGGTCCCGCGCGGAGGGCTGCCTGCTCGTCCAGCTCACCTCCGACGTGACCCGCACCGATGCCCACCGCTTCTACGAGCGGCTCGGCTTCACGGCTTCCCACGTCGGGTTCAAACTCCAGCTCTGAGCAACCGTGCGTGGGCCGGGCCACCGTCGGTGGCCCGGCCTACGATCGGGAGGATGAGCAGCCTCCCTCTCATCACCACCGCCGAGCGCCGCAACCGGCTCGGCCTCAGGCACCGCCTCGCGCCCTCGGCCCGCGCCGCCGATGTGCCCCGGGCCGCCGACGCGGTGGTCGCCTTCCACGCCACCGACGCCTCGACCGTCTTCCTCTCGGCCCGGGCCCGCCTGGCCGAGAGCGATCCCCTCACGATCGAGCGGGCCCTGTACGAGGAAGTGAGCCTCGTCCGGCTGCTCAGCATGCGCAACACGCTCTTCGCCGTCTCCACGGAACTCGCCCCGTACGTCGACGCCTCCACCGCCCGGGGCATCGCCCTCAAGGAGCGCCGCACCTTCCTCAAACACCTCGACGAGGACGGTCAGGGCCTCGACGCCGACTGGCTGGCCCGGGTGGAGAGCGCCGTACTGGACGCGCTCGACGCCCACGGCCCCTCCACCGGTAGCCAGCTCTCCACGGCCGTCCCCGCGCTGCGCCAGAAGTTCGTCTACGGCCGGGGCAAGAAGTACGAGACCGAGACCGGTGTCGCCACCCGTGTCATCCGTCTGCTGGCCGCCGACGGCCGGATCCGCCGCCACCGGCCGAGGGGTTCCTGGACCTCCAGCCAGTACCGCTGGGTCCACACCGAGCCCTGGCCCGCCGTGCCGCCGGCCGAGGCCCGTGCCGAGATCGTCCGCCGCTGGCTGCACTCCTACGGTCCGGCCACCGAGGCCGACCTCAAATGGTGGACGGGCTGGACCCTCACCGAGGTCCGCAAGGCCCTCGCGGCCGTGGGCCCCGAGGAGGTCCGGCTCGAGGACGGCACCACCGCGCTCGTCGGCCCCGGCGACACCGGTCCCGAACCCGACCCGGGACCCTGGGCCGCCCTGCTGCCCGCCCTCGACCCGAGCGCGATGGGCTGGGCGGACCGCGGCTTCCACCTCGACCCCGCCCACCGCCCGGCCCTCTTCGACCACGCCGGCAACATCGGCCCCACCGTGTGGTGGAACGGCGAGATCGTCGGCGGCTGGGCCCAGCGCGCCGACGGCGAGATCGTCCAACGGCTGCTGGCCGACCCCGGCCGCGCCGCCGAGAAGGCGATCGCCGCCGAGGCCGCGCGGCTCGCCTCCTGGCTGGGGGAGGCCCGCGTCACCCCGCGCTTCCGCACCCCGCTGGAGCGTGAACTCGTATCGGCGTGAGGGAAGTCGCTCCGGTCGGGGCGGAGGGCGGACCTATCCGATGCCCCGCCAGCCCTGCGGGTCGGCCCCGCCGGGCACCGGGGCCTGGGGGTCGTACGGCTCGCGGGTGAACACGAACGAGCCGAGGTCGAGGTGGCTGACCGACCCGTCCGGCCGCCGTACGGCCCGCAGCGACTCTCCCGCGTAGTAGCCGTTCAGGCCCGTCCAGCTGCCGTCCGGCTCCGGCCGGAACCGGGCCGAGCGGCCGTTCCCGCCCACCGGGCCCAGCTCCAGGAACCCCTCGTAGGTCAGTCGTACGGCCTGGGCCGACGTACCCCAGTACCAGGGGCCGCACAGCTCCAGCGCGACCGGATCGGCCTCCCGCAGCGGCCGCCACGGTGCGGGCACGCGCGGCTCGGCCTCCGCGACGATGCCCACCAGATCGGCCGCCACCGTCGCGGCCGGGAGCCCCGAGGTGCAGTTGGCCAGCACCACCGCGGCCACGTCGTCCTCCTCGCTGAGCCACAGACCCGCGAGGAACCCGGGCAGCGAGCCGGTGTGGCCGGCGAGCCGGCGCCCGCCGCTCTGCGTCAGCTGCAGCCCGAGCCCGTACCCGAACTCGGCGAGGCCGGGCTCCGGGGGAGTGGCCGACGTCCGCATCTCCCGCAGCGACCCGGCGCCCAGCACGCGCTCGTCGCCCCGTACGAGGAAGGCCGCGAACTTCGCCAGGTCGGTCGTGGTGGACCACAACTGACCGGCCGGGGCCATGAGTCCGAGGTCCTCCAGCGGTTCCGGCATCATCACGTCCGCCCACGGGTGCACCGCCCAGCCGCCCGCGTGCGGGGCCGAAGGCTGTGCCGACGTGCGCTCCAGGCCCAGCGGTTCCAGCAGTTCGGTCCGGAGCACCTCTTCCCACGGCTTTCCGCGCAGGGCCTCCACGAGCGAACCCAGCAGCGTGTAGCCCGGGTTGGAGTAGTGGTGGCGCAGTCCGGGCTCGAAGCGGAAGGGCTCCTCGCCCAGGACGTCCGAGAGTTCCGGACGCAGGGTGCCCGCCGTCCGCTCCCACCACTCACCGGGCGTCTCGGCGGCCAGCCCGCTCGTGTGGGACAGCAACTGCCCGACGGTGACCTCGCCGACGCCCGTTCCCGGCAGGAACTTCTCCACCGGGTCGGCCAGCCGCAGCAGCCCCTCGTCGCGCAGCCGCATCACCAGAACGGCGGTGAAGGTCTTGGTGATCGACCCGATCCGGTACTGCACGTTCCCGTCGGGCCCGTGCCCCTCGACCATGGTCCGGGAGCCCTCCCAGACCACCTCTCCGCCCCGCACCACGGCCGCCACCAGGGACGGCGCCCGGCCTTCGCGCTGCGCGACCGCGATCCGGTGCAGGAGCGCCCGCCTGGTCGCGGGAAGCAGGGCGAGGTCCTCGGGTGCGATGTCCATGGCGCTGTCGGGTCCCGCTTTCCGCGTCGGTTCGAATGTCATGATCGCAATCATCCGCCGAAGACGCCGGGAACCCCTACGTGTTGGCCATGTCCACGAAGCGCGAGTAGTGGCCCTGGAAGGCGACGGTGATGGTCGCGGTGGGGCCGTTTCGGTGCTTCGCGACGATCAGGTCCGCCTCGCCCGCGCGCGGTGACTCCTTCTCGTACGCGTCCTCGCGGTGCAGCAGGATCACCATGTCGGCGTCCTGCTCGATCGAGCCGGACTCGCGCAGGTCGGAGACCATCGGCTTCTTGTCGGTGCGCTGCTCGGGACCACGGTTCAGCTGGGACAGCGCGATCACCGGGACCTCCAGCTCCTTCGCCAGCAGCTTCAGGTTTCGCGACATGTCCGAGACCTCCTGCTGGCGGCTCTCGGGCCGGCGCGAACCACCCGACTGCATCAGCTGGAGGTAGTCGATGACGACGAGCGAGAGGTCGTTGCGCTGCTTGAGGCGGCGGCACTTCGCGCGGATCTCCATCATCGACAGGTTCGGCGAGTCGTCGATGTAGAGCGGGGCGGCGGAGACGTCCGGCATCCGGCGGGCCAGCCGGGTCCAGTCGTCGTCCGTCATCGTGCCGGAACGCATGTGGTGCAGGGCCACCCGCGCCTCCGCCGAGAGCAGGCGCATCGCGATCTCGTTGCGCCCCATTTCGAGGGAGAAGATGACGCTGGGCAGATTGGCCTTGATGGAGCAGGCGCGGGCGAAGTCCAGCGCGAGGGTGGACTTGCCCATGGCGGGACGGGCGGCGATGACGATCATCTGGCCCGGGTGCAGACCGTTGGTCAGGGAGTCCAGGTCCGTGAAGCCGGTCGGAACGCCCGACATCTGGCCGCTGCGCGAACCGATCGCCTCGATCTCGTCGAGGGCGCCCTCCATGATGTCGCCCAGCGGCAGGTAGTCCTCGGAGGTCCGCTGCTCGGTGACGGCGTAGATCTCGGCCTGGGCGCTGTTGACGATCTCGTCGACGTCCCCGTCGGCGGCATAGCCCATCTGCGTGATCTTCGTACCGGCCGCGACCAGCCGGCGCAGGACCGCCCGCTCGTGGACGATCTCCGCGTAGTACTCGGCGTTCGCCGCCGTCGGGACCGACTGGACCAGCGTGTGGAGGTACGGGGCCCCGCCGACCTTGCTGATCTCGCCGCGCCGGGTCAGCTCGGCGCTGACGGTGATCGGGTCAGCCGGCTCGCCCTTGGCGTACAGGTCGAGGATGGCCTGGTAGATCGTCTCGTGCGACGGGCGGTAGAAGTCGTGGCCCTTGAGGACCTCGACCACGTCGGCGATGGCGTCCTTGGACAGCAGCATGCCGCCCAGGACGGACTGCTCGGCGTCGAGGTCCTGGGGCGGGACCCGCTCGAAACCGCCGCCGCCACCGTCCCAGGAGCCGCCCTCGCGGCCCCGGTCCTGCTGGTCGTCCCCGCGGCCCCGGCCTTCGCCGCCGCGGCGTGAACGGGCGGGCAGACGGTCACCTGGACCGCTGTCGGCCCAAGGGTCGTCCATGGGCTCGGGCATGCTCACCGGGCCGCCTCCTCCCGTCCGCAACGCGGACCTCGCCGTGTCACTCTTTCTACGACACGGCTCTGACATTTGGGGCACCCGAATCGGCAATCGGCGAGTCGGGCAACGAACCACGGTAGAGCCGAGAGCGACGTCAGCCAATCTTGTTATCCACAGGCTGTGTGGATGAGGTGTGGATGACGGCGCCAATGCTGTGGGTAAGTCCCCGGAAGCTGTGCACGGACCGGGGGACGACGCTGTGGACAAAATCACCCGACCTACCCGTCCACCCCACTTGACCTGCGATTTCTCTCTCCACGGGGCAGTCGGGGGAAAAAACTTCGCCACTGTCTCAAGATCGCCTCCAATGAGGTGGGACGAACGCGCGAATCGACGCGTGAGTAAGGATCTAATAGCCCTTGTGTCTATTACCTGTGGAAGATTAGATTGAGCACATGAGACAGGCCCCCGCAGCACCGAAGGCTGCCCCGAGACGACACGACCGCGAGATCCTCGCGCTCGCGGTCCCCGCCTTCGGCGCGCTCGTCGCCGAACCCCTCTTCGTCATGGCCGACAGTGCCATCGTGGGGCACCTCGGCACACCGCAGCTGGCCGGTCTGGGCATCGCCGCGGCGCTCCTCAGCACCGGCGTGAGCGTCTTCATCTTCCTCGCCTACGCCACCACCGCGGCCGTGGCCCGCCGCGTCGGCGCGGGCGACCTCCAGGCCGCCATCCGGCAGGGCATGGACGGCATCTGGCTCGCCCTGCTGCTCGGCGCGGCCGTCATCGCCCTGCTGCTGCCCACGGCGCCCTTCCTGGTCTCCCTCTTCGGGGCCTCCGACGCCGTGGCCGAGTACGCGGTCACCTATCTGCGGATCTCCGCCCTCGGCATCCCCGCGATGCTCGTGGTGCTCGCCGCCACCGGAGTCATCCGCGGCCTCCAGGACACCCGAACCCCGCTCTACGTCGCGATCGGCGGCTTCACCCTCAACGCGGTCCTGAACGTCGTACTCGTCTACGGCGCGGGCCTGGGCATCGCCGGTTCGGCCTGGGGCACGGTCATCGCCCAGTGCGCCATGGCCGCCGCCTACCTCTTCGTGGTCGTTCGCGGCGCCCGCCGCCACGGCGCCTCCCTGCGTCCCGACGCGGCGGGAATCCGGGCCTGCGCACAGGCCGGCGCACCACTGCTGGTCCGCACCCTCTCCCTGCGCGGGGTCCTGATGATCGCGACCGGCGTGGCCGCCCGCCTCGGCGACGCCGACATCGCCGCCCACCAGATCCTGCTCTCCCTGTGGAGCCTGCTCGCCTTCGCCCTGGACGCGATCGCCATCGCCGGGCAGGCCATCATCGGCCGGTACCTCGGCGCGGGCGACACCGAGGGGGCCAAGGCCGCCTGCCGTCGCATGGTGCAGTGGGGGATCGCCTCCGGCGTCGTACTGGGCCTCCTGGTGGTCATCGCCCGGCCCGTCTTCATCCCGCTCTTCACCAGCGACCCAGCGGTCGAGAGCGCCCTGCTGCCCGCCCTGCTCGTGGTGGCACTCTCCCAGCCCGTCTGCGGGATCGTCTTCGTCCTCGACGGCGTGCTGATGGGCGCGGGCGACGGCCCCTACCTGGCCTGGGCCATGCTGGTGACCCTCGCCGTCTTCGCCCCGGCCGCACTGCTCGTACCGGCCCTGGGAGGCGGTCTGACGGCCCTCTGGTGCGCCATGACGCTGATGATGCTGGTCCGGATGGCCACCCTCCAGCTGCGCGCCCGCTCGGGCCGCTGGCTGGTCGCCGGGGCGACCCGGTAGTCCGCCCGGGCAGGTGGGCCGCCGGGCCGGCGCGGCCCCGAGCGATGTTTCACGTGAAACAGGCCGATGTTTCACGTGAAACATCGGCCCCGGCACCGCCCCACGGGCCCCGCCCCTGCCGAAAGCCGCGGAAACGACGAAGGGCCGCACCCCGGAGGGGTGCGGCCCTTCATGCGCAGCCCTTAGGCGGCGACGACCTCGATGCCCACGTTCGCGGCCACGTCGGCGTGCAGACGCACGGAGACCTGGTACGAACCGAGGGTCTTGATCGGGGAGCCCAGCTCGACGCGGCGCTTGTCGACCTTCGGGCCACCGGACGCCTCGATCGCCGTGGCGATGTCGGAGGGCGTGACGGAACCGAAGAGACGACCGGCGTCACCCGCGCGGGTGGCCAGACGGACCTTGACGGCCTCGAGCTTGGCCTTGAACTCGTTGGCCTGCTCGATGGTCGCGATCTCGTGGATCTTGCGGGCGCGGCGGATCTGCGCCACGTCCTTCTCGCCACCCTTGGTCCAGCGGATCGCGAAACCACGCGGGACCAGGTAGTTGCGAGCGTAACCGTCCTTGACGTCGACGACATCGCCGGCGGTGCCGAGGCCAGAGACCTCGTGGGTCAGGATGATCTTCATTATTCGGTCACCCTTTCCTTATCGCGCGGTGGACGTGTAGGGCAGCAGTGCCATCTCACGGCTGTTCTTGACGGCCGTGGCGACGTCACGCTGGTGCTGCGTGCAGTTGCCGGTAACGCGGCGGGCACGGATCTTGCCGCGGTCGGAAATGAACTTCCGCAGCATGTTCGTGTCCTTGTAGTCCACGTACGCGGTCTTGTCCTTGCAGAAAGCGCAGACCTTCTTCTTAGGCTTGCGCACAGGCGGCTTCGCCATTGTGTCTCTCCTGTGAAATCAAGAAGTGGGGGTGCGAGCTGCCCTAGAAGGGCGGCTCGTCCGAGTAGCCACCGCCGGAGCCGCCGGAGCTTCCGCCCCAACCGCCACCGCCGCCGCCCTGCTGCTGACCGCCGGCCGGCGCGCTGGACGCCCACGGGTCGTCGGAGGGAGCTCCGCCGCCCTGGGGAGCGGCGCCACCCGGGGCTCCGCCCCAGTTGCCACCGCCGCCGCCCTGCTGCTGACCGCCGTTACCGCCGCCGTATCCACCCTGGCCACCGCGACCGGTGGTCTTGGCGACCTTGGCCGTGGCGTTCTTCAGGCTGGGGCCGACTTCCTCGACGTCCAGCTCGTAGACCGTGCGCTTGACACCCTCACGGTCCTCGTACGACCGCTGCCTCAGCCGGCCCTGCACGATGACGCGCATGCCCCGCTGAAGGGACTCGGCGACGTTCTCGGCCGCCTGCCGCCACACCGAGCAGGTCAGGAACAGGCTTTCGCCGTCCTTCCACTCATTGGTCTGACGGTCGAAGGTGCGGGGAGTGGACGCGACACGGAACTTCGCGACCGCCGCACCCGAGGGGGTGAAGCGCAGCTCGGGGTCGTCGACGAGATTGCCGACGACCGTGATGACGGTCTCGCCTGCCATGGATGAACCTCTCGGCGGGGATTGCTGCTGGGCTGCTGTGCTACTCGATCCCGATTACCGCTGAACCGAAGTTCAGTGGGTCTCGGGGCGAAGGACCTTGGTCCGGAGAACCGACTCGTTCAGGTTCATCTGTCGGTCAAGCTCCTTGACGACCGCAGGCTCGGCCTGGAGGTCGATGACCGAGTAGATGCCCTCGGGCTTCTTCTTGATCTCGTAAGCGAGACGACGACGGCCCCAGGTGTCGACCTTCTCGACCTTTCCGTTGCCCTCACGGACGACAGAAAGGAAGTTCTCGATCAGCGGGGAGACAGCGCGCTCCTCGAGATCGGGGTCGAGGATGACCATCACTTCGTAGTGACGCATGTGGAACCCACCTCCTTTGGACTCAGCGGCCACGGTCGTTCCGTGGCAGGAGGGTCGTGATGCGTGCGCACGGCATCTGCAGAGCAGACACCGCGCAGCTGTACAGACTACCTCCTCGACTCCTTCCGGTTGAAATCCGGCACCAGGAGGCCACAATCTGTATTCATCGGGTGTGCTCGGTGCTATGCCCCCGGCCCCTGCCGGAGGAGGCCCCCCGCACCGCTCTGCTGCAGCCAGGAGGTGCCTTTCCGATGGCACAGGCAATGCGACGTCAGTCCCCGGCCCCGTCGATCTCCCTCTTCGCGACCGACGGCAAGCCCCATCCGCTCCAGGACACCCTGGTGGCGGTCACTCTGATCCTGGGCGCCGTGGCGTTCGTCACGGCGTTCTTCCACCACCTGCACCTGCTCAGCTCCTGGACGGGACTGATCGGGATCCTGACCGGTGCCTACGGGCAGTTCATCTCGGCGACGACGCGCGAGCGCTTCGCCTTGATCGTCGGGCTCGGCGCCGCCGGCATCGGGTTCTTCCTCGGCATGGCGCACGGCGGTCTCTTCGGGGGCTGGCTGGGCTGACCGGGTGCCTCCGCGACGGGCGCCGGCCTCCCACCGGCCCAGGCCCGGCCTGTCCCCCAGATGGGTGGCGCCCTTGTCGCAGTAGGCTTCGCGCCATAGCCAGCGAAGCCGCCGGAGGAGACCCCCCGCATGAGCCTGTCCCTGAGGACCATCAGCCGAGAGCAGCATCTGGGCTACCTCCAGAGTCTGCCCTCGGCTAGCCACTGCCAGGTCCCGGCGTGGGCCGACGTGAAGAACGAGTGGCGTTCCGAGAACCTCGGATGGTTCGACAAGTCCGGCGAACTCGTCGGCGTCGCCCTCGTGTTGTACCGCCAGCTGCCCAAGGTGAAGAGGTACCTCGCGTACCTCCCCGAGGGCCCGGTCATCAACTGGTACGCCCCCAATCTCGACGAGTGGCTCCAGCCGATGCTGGCGCACCTCAAGCAGCAGGGCGCCTTCACCGTGAAGATGGGCCCGCCCGTCGTCATCCGCCGCTGGAACTCCACCGCCATCAAGGCCGGAATCCAGGACCCGGAGGTCAAGCGCCTGCGCGACGTGGAGGCTTCGGAGATCGAGCCCCGCGCCTTCGAGGTCTCCGACAAGCTGCGCCGCATGGGCTGGCAGCAGGCCGAGGACGGGGGCGCCGGCTTCGGCGACGTGCAGCCCCGCTACGTCTTCCAGGTGCCGCTGGCCAACCGCTCGCTGGACGACGTCCTCAAGGGCTTCAACCAGCTGTGGCGCCGCAACATCAAGAAGGCCGAGAAGGCCGGCGTCGAGGTCGTCCAGGGCGGCTACGACGACCTGCCGACCTGGCAGCACCTGTACGAGATCACGGCCGAGCGCGACAAGTTCCGCCCGCGCCCGCTCAGCTACTTCCAGCGCCAGTGGACGGCCCTCAACTCCGAGGACCCCAACCGGATGCGGCTGTACATCGCCAAGCACGAGGGGGAGCCGCTGGCCGCCGCCACGATGCTCACCGTCGGCCAGCACGTCTGGTACTCGTACGGCG
This sequence comes from Streptomyces sp. NPDC054956, assembly GCF_053609185.1. Classification (NCBI taxonomy): domain Bacteria; kingdom Bacillati; phylum Actinomycetota; class Actinomycetes; order Kitasatosporales; family Streptomycetaceae; genus Streptomyces; species Streptomyces sp. NPDC054956. The sequence goes on from NZ_JBSGXB010000001.1 coordinate 98,777, forward strand.
CCTCCGCCAACCACAAGCGCGAGGTCCGCCCCTCGAACGCGATGCAGTGGCGGATGCTGCGCGATTCCTACGCGCTCGGCGCAAGCGTCTACGACCTGCGCGGCATCAGTGACACCCTGGACGAGAACGACCACCTGTTCGGTCTGATCCAGTTCAAGGTCGGCACGGGCGGCGAGGCCGTCGAGTACGTCGGCGAGTGGGACTTCCCGCTCAACAAGCTGCTGCACAAGGCGCTCGACATGTATATGTCCCGCCGCTGACCCCACCCATCCCCACACACCGCACCGCACCGCTGCACCACGCAGCTTTTCGAGAGAGGCTCCGGACGGGCATGGCGCTCACGCTCTACGTCGACACCGCGCGCTGGCGTGCGCACCAGAAGCAGATCCAGGACCAGTTCCCCGGGATGATCCCGGTCTGCAAGGGCAACGGCTACGGCTTCGGCCACGAGCGGCTCTGCGAAGAGGCGAACCGGATGGGCGCCGACGTCCTGGCGGTCGGTACGACGTACGAGGCCGCCAGCATCAAGGACTTCTTCGGCGGCGACCTGCTCGTCCTCACCCCGTTCCGGCGCGGTGAGGACCCGGTGCCGCTGCCGGACCGGGTCATCCGCTCGGTGTCCTCGGTGGACGGGGTCCGCGGCCTGGTCGGTGCCCGGGTGGTCATCGAGTGCATGAGCTCGATGCGCCGCCACGGCATCTCCGAGCAGGACCTCGGCCAGCTGCACGCGGCGATCGAGGACGTCCGGCTGGAGGGCTTCGCCCTCCACCTGCCGCTGGACCGCCCCGACGGCTCGGACGCCGTCGAGGAGGTCATCGGCTGGATGGACCGGCTGCGCGCCGCGCGGCTGCCGCTGCACACCATGTTCGTCAGCCACCTGAAGGCCGAGGAACTGGCCCGGCTGCGGCAGCAGTTCCCGCAGACCCGCTTCCGGGCCCGGATCGGCACCCGGCTTTGGCTGGGCGACCACGAGGCGACCGAGTACCGCGGTTCGGTCCTCGACGTCACCCACGTCGCCAAGGGCGACCGCTTCGGCTACCGCCAGCAGAAGGCCGCGTCCGACGGCTGGCTGGTCGTGGTGGCCGGCGGCACCTCGCACGGCGTCGGCCTGGAGGCTCCCAAGGCCCTGCACGGGGTGATGCCGCGTGCCAAGGGCGTCGCCCGGGCCGGGCTGGCCACCGTCAACCGCAACCTGTCGCCCTTCGTGTGGGCGGGCAAGCAGCGCTGGTTCGCCGAGCCGCCGCACATGCAGGTGTCGATCCTGTTCGTGCCCTCGGACTCTCCCGAGCCGAAGGTCGGCGACGAGCTGGTGGCGCACCTGCGCCACACCACCACGCAGTTCGACCGGGTGCTCGACGCCTGAGTCAGTCCCTGGGGCCCGCGCCCCAGTCGACCCGCTGTCCCTCCGAAGGCGCCGCGTCCTGCGGCGCCTTCGGCGTCTGCGCCAGCACGAAGACGTCCTCGGCGCCGTCCAGGACACCCCCCGAGGGGTCGTCGCTGCCGTCGCGCCGCACCACGTCCCGCTCGGGCAGCATGATGTCGCGTACGACGACGGCGCACAGGTAGAGCGTGCACAGCAGGTGCGCGGTGATCGCCAGCTGGTAGCCCTCCACGGGCAGACCCTGGTGCTTGTCCCCGCTGGTCGTGTAGGCGAGGTAGAACCAGATCCCGAGGAAGTAGACGACCTCGCCGGCCTGCCAGATCAGGAAGTCGCGCCAGCGCGGCCGGGCCAGCGCCGCGAGCGGGATGAGCCACAGTACGTACTGGGGCGAGTAGACCTTGTTGACCAGGATGAAGGCGGCCACCAGCAGGAAGGCCAGCTGCGCGAAGCGGGGGCGGCGCGGTGCGGTCAGCGCCAGCAGGCCGATGCCGGCGCACAGCAGCAGCGTCAGGCCCGTCGCGTAGGTGTTGGCGCCCTCGATCGGGGTCCCGGCGCGCTGGGAGATCAGCAGCCACACCGAGCCGAAGTCGATCGGGCGCTCCTGGCTGAAGGTGTAGAACTTCGTCCAGCCCTCCCAGGCGAAGAGCATGACGGGCAGGTTCACCACGAGCCAGGAGGCGACGGCGCCACCGGCCGCCGCACCGAACGCGCGCCACTTCCCGGCCCGCCAGCAGAGCACGAACGCGGCACCGAGGAGCAGTACGGGGTAGAGCTTGGCCGCGGTGGCCAGTCCGATCAGGATGCCGAAGGACAGTGCCCGGCCCCGCGACCACATGAGCATCGCGGCGGCTGTCAGGGCGATGGCCAGCAGGTCCCAGTTGATGGTCGCGGTGAGCGCGAAGGCGGGCGCCAGCGCGAAGAGCAGCGCGTCCCACGGCCGGCGGCGGTGGGTGCGGGCGACGCACACGGCGATCACGGCGGCGCAGGCCATCAGCATGCCCGCGTTGACCATCCAGTACATCTGCTCCCGGTGCTGCATGGAGCCGCTGCCCGGGGTCATCCAGGAGGCGACCTCCATGAAGAGCCCGGTGAGCACCGGATACTCCAGGAACTGCATGTCCCCGGGGAGCCGGTCGAAGTACGGGGTGAGGCCGTCGGCGAAGCCGCGCAGGACGTAGAGGTGCGGGATGTCCGAGTAGCAGGCGTGGGTGTACTGGGAGCCGGCCCCGCGGAACCAGGCCCAGTCGTAGCAGGGGAGCTTCTGCACCATGCCGAGCGCGAACATCCCCAGGGCGACGAGCACCACGACGCGCACCGGGGTCAGCCAATGGCCGCCCAGTCGTGCGTGGCGGCCCAGTGGGCCGCCGATGAGCTCGCTCCCGGCGGCGGCCACCTCGTCCTGCTGGGTGGGCAGTACGGGGCTGTCCTCGTGCACCTTCGTCATGCGCACATCCTGCCGTACCGCGCCGGACATGCGAGAGGGGGGGGGCGCCCCGGGCGGGGGGGCCCGCCCGGGGTGGGGGGGGGGGGGCGGGGGGCCGGCGCTGAAGATTCCCTGCGGGCGGCCGCGGGGGGGGGGGGGCGCGCCCCCCCCCCCCCCCGCGCGCCGCATGGT